>NZ_JBRRCU010000040.1:0-39234 GCF_056759195.1 Stenotrophomonas sp. STEN083
CCGGGGGTCACCGCCCCGCCATTTTTTGTTTTTTGCACAACCAACCCCACTCGCCCCGGGGGCCCCGGGGGCCCCCGCCAACCCCGTGTTGGGGCGGCCGGTTTTTCGGGGGTCACCGCCCGTTGCCGGCCTGATGATTCGCACTTCGGCGTGCTCGTAGCCGATCCAGATCAGTCCAGCATACCCAGTTGCAGGGAGCGGTCAGCCAGCTTGGTTTCCCGCCTGCTACGTCTGCGCTTCCACTGGATCGCCAAGATTCTGACGCAGGCCATTGCTCCGGCCGCTTGCGACAGTGCCTGACCAACCTTGCAACTGACACGCCATCGCCGATGAAAGTATGATGTACCGGTCAGCAAGCATAGCGGCCAGCCGACCACCCCGTGCCGGCGCTGAGCGCCGTGGAGAAGTCCCATGCCGCTGTTGTCGAATCCTTGGCCATGCTGGCGGAAGCAGCAGCGCCATGCGCCCGCCCTGCCCCGCACCACGCCTGCATGCACGTCACAGCTGCGTGGCGCCGTCGGCTGCCAGCACTGATGACTGCGCCAAGCTCGCGCCTGATTGACGCCTTCCTCGGCCTGTACAGCGAGTTGAAGCGGCACCTGCGGCGGCGTACTGGCGACAACACCCGTGCCGAAGAGGTGATGCAGGAAACCTATCTACGCCTGCTGGAGACCGACAGCCGTCAGCAGCAGGAGCGGATCCGCGACCAGCGCGCTTTCATCTTCCGCGTCGCCGGCAACCTCGCCATCGATGTGGCGCGACGCGAGCAGCGCGCAGGCGGCAGCGGCGAGCCCGATCCGCAGCAGGCCGACCCTGTCGCGAACCCGGAGCGCAACGCCATTGCCCAGGACCGCCTGCGGCAGCTGGACAACGCCTTGCGCGAGCTCCCGCCCAATGCGCGCTTGGCCTTGCTGCTGTTCCGCGTCGACGGCCTGTCGCATGCACTGATCGCGCGCCGCCTTGGCGTATCGGAGAGCATGGTGGCCAAATACCTGGCGCAGGCACTCCGGCATTGCCGCGACCGCTTGGGGCCACCCTGAGGGCGAAGCTGGCAGATGATCGCTGTGGCAACTGCAACTTTGGCCTTTGCGAAACGTCTTATACGTAGACAACCCCTCTCTCAGCGCAGCCCCCAGCCACGCCACGATGTTCGACCGCTTCCGAATCCGCAACAACGCGCTCAACGACGAATCCATCCAGTGGGCAATCCGTCTGGGTGTGCGCCCGTCTGCGAGCGATAGAGCAGCGTTCGAGCGCTGGTGCCAGCGCTCCCCCGCGCATGTGGAGGCTGCACGGCAGGCGTTCGCGCTGCTCGACGACGTTGGTAACACCGCGCTTTCGGCCGAGCACCGCCATTGGGTGCAGGCGCTGACACCGGCGCCGCGCAGGGTCAGCCGTCGCGCGATGCTGGCGGGTGGCTTGTCAGCAGTTGCAGTGGCCGGCGTGGTCGGTACTGGTCTGTTGGGGCCACTCAGCGGTGTACTTGCAGACCACAGCACCCGCATCGGCCAGCGGCGGCAGGCGTCGCTTGGCGACGGATCGACAGCCTGGCTCAACAGCGAAAGTGCGTTTTCGCAGACCTTCTCCAACGTCCGCCGCACCGTCTCGGTATCCGCCGGTGAACTGCTGTTCGACGTCGCGCCCGACCCGCAGCGGCCGTTCGTGATCGAGAGCCGCGATGGCAGCATCCATTGCAGCGTCGGTCGCTTTGCCTTGTACCGCGAGCCACGCCGCAGCATGCTGACCGTGGTCTCCGGCCTGGCCGAGCTGCGTAACCGAGCCGGCGCCAGTATCGAAATGATCCCCAACCAACGCGTTGCTTTCAGCGGCGACGTACTTGGCAAGGCTGAGAACGTCGACGCGGGTGCATTGACTGCCTGGGTACGCGGCAAGCTGATCTTCAATCAGCAGAGCGTGGCTGCCATTGCAGGCGAGCTGCAGCGTTATGTACCGGGACGTATCGTCGTCATTGGCGAGCCATTGCAGCAACTGCAACTCACCGGCGTGTTCGAACTGGATGACATCGATGCACTGCTGCGCAACATGGCTGCACTGGCCGGGGCGGAGCTGATCCGCCTGCCGCTGCTGACCTTGATCCGCTGAGCCACTGAGCCACTGAGCCACCGGCAAGCGCTGTAACCCTGCATCAGCCGCAACACGCAGGTACACGAAGCGTCAGGAAAAATTTTTGCTGCTGACGCTGCAAGTTTCGCCCGCGACGGCCGTCTATAGGAATGAGACTTATTCTCATAAAGTCAACGCCGGTGCATCCGCGCGTCCTCTTCCTATTTCTCCGTCGGATCCATGAGCCCTTTCAGCCCTCCTCGTCGTTCTTCGCGACTGCCCGCCCTGCTCGCCGTCAGCATCGCCCTGGCACTCAACGCACCGCTATATGCCGCCGCGCAGAGCAGCAGCGCCAGCGGTCCCAGTCAAAGCGTCGCATTCGATCTCCCCGCGCAGCCCCTGGACAGCGCATTGACGCGTCTGGCTGACCAAAGCGGCGTGCGCATCCTGTTTGTCTCCAGCGACGTCGGCGGGCTGCAGGGTGCGGCCATCAAAGGCCAACTCAGTGCAGCGCAGGCACTGGATCAACTGCTGGCCGGCAGCGGACTGGCCTGGCAATGGCGCGAACCCGGCACCGCCGTGGTGACACGCAGCGGCGCCGCTGCCACCGGCGCGAGTGCCCCCATCGTCACCGGCACCCTGAGCGTGACCGGCCAGCAAGGCATCGAGGCCACCGGCGCACAGCGCGATCTGCGTGGCCAGGACGATGTCTATGATCTGGACCTGTCCACTGCGTATCTCGGCCGCACCGAAATCGAACGCTACAAGGGCGCAACGCCCTCGGACCTGCTCAACGGCGTCGCCGGCGTGTTCAGTGGCGATGCCCGCAACAGCGGCGCGCTCGATGTGAACATCCGTGGTGTACAAGGACCCGGACGCGTGCCGGTCACCATCGATGGCACTGAACAGGCGGTTACCGCCTGGCGCGGCTACAACGGCATCGGCAACCGCAATTACGTCGACCCCAACCTGATCGGCGGCATGCAGATCTTCAAGGGCCCGTCGCTGACCCGCAACGTCACCACCGGCATCGGTGGCGGCGTGGTGATCAAGACACTGGACGTGGACGATGTGGTGCCGGAAGGCGAGTCGTTCGGCGGCGAGTTCAAGATCGAAGGCAGCAGCAATGCGGTGGCGCCGCGTTTGCCGGGCCGGCTGTACACCGGCATGAACCACCGCGACGTGCCGGAACTGGCCACCGGCAGCCCGGCCAACGACCCGACACTGCGCGTGCAACCGCACACCGGTGGCGGCGGTTACAACGTCTTCGATGGCGAGGACCACGCCTATCGGCTGGCATTGGGCTGGAAGTCGGACACGCTCAGCCTGTTCGGCGCCTACGCCTACCGCGACCGTGGCAATTACTTCGCCGGCAAGCGCGGCGCCGGCTACTACTCGCAGCCGGTGGAAAACATCGGCGCCGGCGACTACATCATCACCATGGCCAACCGCCTGCGCCCAGGCGACGAGGTGACCAATACCTCCAGCCAGATGGAATCGTGGCTGTTCAAGGCCACCTGGAACCCGACGCCCGACCAGGTGCTGCGCTTCGGCTACCGCGACACGCTGTCGCACTACGGCGAGATCATGCCGTCGCGCATCAACCGCACCGCGCTCGGCCTGCCGCAATGGTCACTGAGCCGGGTCGATTCCACCGCCTACAACCTGGAATACAAGTGGCAACCGCAGGGCAGCCGCTGGATCGACCTGTACGCCAACCTGTGGCGCACCGATACCGACAGCAATGCGAACACCGCCGGCAGCTACCCGAACTACTGGAATGCGGTGACCCAGCCGATCGTCATGAACGGCGCGCTGGATGATTCCACCAATACCCGCAACGGCCTGACCCTGAGCAATCTGTTCCGCCTCAGCGATACGCTGGACCTGACCGTCGGCAGCGACTTCCAGCACGAAAAGCTGCGCTCGCATGATGAGTACATCGGCCCCTCCGCGGCCTGGCGCATGTTCCCGCGTGCCGGCCGTCGCGAGGAATGGAATGCCAACTTCAACCTTGAATGGCGCCCGGTCGACTTCCTCAAGATCAATGCCGGTGCCCGCTACTCCTCGTACTGGGCGTACGACGATTTCCTCGCCGACCATCCGAACAAGTTCCTGGGCTCGGTATCCGGCTATCAGGCCAGCTACCGGACCCTGTCTGCGCAGGAGCGCAGCAATGCAGAGGCGCAGCTACGCGCCGGCCACCAGGTCTGCGCGGCGATGCCGTTCTACTGCGAGATGTTAGGTATTCCGGAAGGGATAAGCGAAGCAGACTACGTCGCCGCCAACATCAAATATGCTGCCAAAGAGAACACCCTCGAATGGCTCCCTGACGCCGAAGGTAGATTCCACCGCGCCGACAACCCCTGCAGCAACGGCGCGCTGGCCGGCGTAGCCGATCTGTTCGAGGGCGGGAACTGCAGGATCGGCTACACCGCCAACCCGATCGCTTCCAGGTACGCCGTGGCAAAGAAGCGTCGTGATAGTGGCTGGGCGCCGTCGCTTACCGTTACCGGCTTGTTCTCGGACTACAGCCGCGCCTACCTCAGCTATAACGAGGCACTGCGCTACCCCAACATGTTCGAGAGCGTCATCGCCTTCGGTGCCAGCGTCAGCCCGTTCCGCGACTTGAAACCCGAACACACCTACAGCTACGAGCTGGGCTACATCCAGGAGCTCGGGCATCTGTTGGGCGATGACACGATTGCCGACGTCAAGCTCAGCTATTACCACCGCCGCACCGATGACCTGATCGAGCGCGACAACAACTTCCTGTTCCGCAACATCGACAAACAGCTTGTGCAGGGCGTGGAGTTCCAGGGCCGTTATGACAATGGCCGCTTCTTCACCGACCTCGCCGTGGCGCATACGCTGAAGAACGAGGTCTGCGATGAACACACGGCCATCACCATCGACCCCAACGTCAGCGGCACGCCAACCTGTGTCGACCAGGGCTTCATCGGCAGCTGGCTGCTGACCCAGGCCTCGCCGGAAACTTCGGCCAACTGGTCGTTGGGTGGACGCTTCCTTGACAAGCGGCTCGAGCTGGGCGCGCGCGTCGTCTATTACCAGCGCCGCAAACCCAACCGCGACCTGGAGGCGTTTGCCGCCGTCACCAACCAGAACCTTGCCGTGTTCAACGTGCCGTTCTCCTGGGATACCACCTGGCTGTTCGATGCTTATGCCAGCTACCGCGTCAACGACACCGTACAGCTTGAGCTGATCGGCACCAACCTCTCCGACCGCTACTACGCCGACCCGGCCACCCGCTCACTGCTGCCTGCCCCGGGTCGCACGCTGAAGCTGAGCGTGACCGCGCGCTTCTGATCATCCCGTAGCAACAAGGAGTCCACCGCAACCCGAAACATCACTGCAGTTCCGCTTTTTCCTTCATCACATCAAGAGAGACATGATCATGAAAATGCACAAACGCATCTCCCAGCTCGCCCTCGCCCTGACCGTGGTTTCCGTGGCAGGCACTGCCGCAGCTGCCACCATCGTCGGCGCCCAGACCGCCGGTACCGGAACGTCGTACGTCACGGTCGGTGTGTCACAGGTACCGTTCGGCCCGCATACCGCCGGCATCTCCGGCGTCGGTATTTCCAGCTATGCCGGTGGCACCAAGGTCGACTTCCAAGGTCTGACGCCTTCCAGCGCCGCCACCGCGCTGACTCCGAGCATGACCGTCTACCGCCTGCACGATCCGATCACTCCCGGCACCCCCGGCAACCCGAACGATCCGGCACACTTTGGCCTGGGTAGTTTCAGCTTCGTCAAGGTTGGCAGTGGCGATGTCTGGTTCGGCGAATGGTCGACCAACGGCAATACCGGCAGCCCGACCTACCAGAACCGTCAGGTCTATTACGTCGGTGACAAGACCGGCTATACCGCCGCCACCGGTACCGCGGTTGGCTACACGCTGACCGGCCTGCACCGCTACGGCGCCAACACCCACCTGACCGGTAGTTTGACCGCCAACTTCAGCAGCCGCACCTTCCACGGCGACCTGTCGATCGGCGCAACGCAGATCCGTCTGGGCACCAGCGGCAGCCAGATCGCGTTCGACACCAACGGTCACTTCGACGCCGCCAATGCCGGCCAGTGGGTGATCCCGGGCAATGTCGTATACGCCACCGGTACGGTGAAGGGCGATTTCTTCGGTGCTGGTGCGGCCGCCGTCGCCGGCATCGTCGATTTTGGCAACCCGGCAACAAACATCGCTTGGGGCGGCACCAAGAACTGACGGATAAGCCTGTCCGTCAACTGCTGTAATTCAACTGCTACCGGCAAGGACCAGCCAGCGTCCGCCAATCCTTGCCTCCCTCGATGGCCATTGCATGCATTCTCGTTCTTCAACCGGTTGCCGACGCCGGCCCCTCTTCGCGCTTCCCGCCGCATTGCTGCTGGTGGGATTGTTGCTTCCCGTCGCCGGCGCCGCACAGGAGCAGGCTGATACCCGCCGCCTGCTTGACCAGCACATCGACCAACAGGCGCAGGCCCGCGAGCGTGAGCTGCTCAAGGACGAACTGGATGGCGAGCGCCCGACGCTGACCATCGATGGCCAGCGCCACGTCATTGGCCACAACGTCGACGACCTCGGTCGCGCCCTGTATCTGGCGCTGCAACAGCGGCAGTGGAACCTGGCGGCGCATTTCCTCAACGAATACCTGACCCTGCCCGACCACGACAAACTGCTGGTGCACTACGCGCAGGGCGGTTTGCTGCGCATTCAGGGCAAGCACGCGCAGGCGGCCACCGAGTACCGCGCCCTGCTCGCCCTGCAACCGGACTTCATGCCGGCACAGCTGGAGTTGGCGCGCACTTTGTTCGAAGACCAGCAGGACCGCGAAGCCGATGCGTTGTTCGCCGATGTCGGCACCAGCATTGACGCCAACGACCCGAAAACCGAAGGCGTGCGCACCACCATCGCCAGCTTTCGCCAGGCCTTGGCGCAGCGCGAGCGCTGGAGCGGCTCGTACGCGGCCGGACCCAGCTGGACCGACAACGCCAACCGCACCTCGGCCAGTCGCACTTGTCTATTGCTGCTGATCACAGGCGCCTGCCTGATCGAGCGCAAATTGCCCGAGGCCATCACCGCCACCGGCCTCGACTACGACGCCACCCTCAACAAGCGGCATGCGCTGCGCGGTCACCATGGTGTCTACCTGCGTGCAATCGCCTTTGGCCAGAACTACCGCGACAACAGCGCTTACAACGAACTCAATGCCACGCTGCAGGCTGGCTACAGCTTCCGAAGTGCGCGTCACAACGCAGCGCTTGCACCGTCGTTCGACTACTACGCGCTGGGCAACAGCGCCTTGTTTGGTGCACCTGGCGTGCATGCCGAATGGAGCTGGACGCCGGGGCGGCTGTCGATGCTGAAGCTGGAAGCTGACTGGAAAGATCTTCGCTATCGCCAACGCGATTACGCGCTCAATCTGGACGGCGTGCAGCGCACCGCCTCGGCCACCTACTTCCACAGTCTTGGCAGTGATTGGATGGTCTTCGGCGGCATCGATGCGCTGGATAGCGATTCGCGCGACCGTAGCAACAGCTATCGCTCGACAGGCGCGCGCATCGGCGCATCAATGCAATGGCCGGAAGGCTTCAGCCACACCCTGTTCGCCTCCTATCGCCGCCGCAGCTACGACCACTACAGCCCAATGCTTGGCGTGCGCCGCGATGACGCCGAACGCAACTACACACTGATCATCAAGGCCAATCGTTTCGCCTTCGCCGGCTTCACGCCCTTGCTGAGCCTTCGTTACAACGTGGTGTCCAGCAATGTCGACTGGCTCTACAGCTATGACCGCAGCTCCGCCAGCCTGAAGCTGGAACGCAGTTTCTGACCCCCACCGTCTCCTGCACTACCGGGAATTGCATATGAACCAGAACAGCAACGTCTTTTCGCGCAGCCAGCAGCTCAAGGCGGCCACCCACAGCACCCATGACAGCCTGGACAAGCGGGTCATGGCTGCGGACATCTTCGCCAATCGCGACAAGTTCGCGCGCTTCCTGCGCGTGCAATACCGCTTCCATCGCGATATCGATGCGCTCTATGCCCATCAAAGGCTGCTGGCATTGATTCCCGACCTTGCCGAACGCCGACGCCTGCCGAAGATCGCGAGCGATCTGCAGGATCTAGGCAGCGATATTCCAGCGCACAGCACGCCATTGGTGGCCCCTGACATCTCCCTGCCCAATGCCCTGGGTTGGCTGTACGTTGCCGAAGGCTCAAACCTCGGCGGCACCGTGCTGTTCAAACTGGCGCGCGACCGGCTGCAGCTGCATGCCGACTTCGGTGCACGCCACCTAGCCGCACATGCCGACGGCGCAGCTCGGCATTGGCGCAGCTTCACCGCCGCACTGGATGCGGCGCCACTGGCGGCCGAACAGGAAGCCTTGGTGGTGGAGGGTGCACGCGCAGCGTTCCAGAACGTGCGCGGCTATGTCGAAGACGAGCTCCAAACCGACCCGGTGCCGGTGCTCTGATGCGTTGGCTATGGTTCTGCGCAGGCTGCTGGATGCTGGCGCTTGGCATCATCGGCGCGCTACTGCCGGTGATGCCGACCACCATCTTCCTGATCCTGGCGCTGGCCTGCTTTGCGCGCTCCTCGCCACGGCTGGAGCGCTACCTGCTCCAACATCCCCGCTACGGCCACAGTCTGCGCCTATGGCGCGAGCAAGGCGCGGTAAGCACCAAAGGCAAGGCGTTTGCCGCGCTTGGCATGGCTGCGGGCTACCTGACTTTCCTCTGCACGGCGCACCCAGGCTGGAAGCTGGCGCTGGGCATCGGCTTGTTCTTCATCGCCAGCGCCAGCTACGTGCTGTCGCGTCCCGCACCGCGTGCGCTCATCCACTGAGGATATCGATCATGCCCCTGACAACATCCGGCGGTCTGCCGCTACCAGCCCGCAACATCCATTCGGCGATACTGCGCGGCGCCGGCATTCGAGTGACATCGGCGCGGATCGCAACCTTGCGTCTGGCGCCCTTGGTACTGGCCGCACACGGTCGCCTCAGCCCGCAACTATTGCACGCTGCAGCCTTGCAACAGGGCGACATGCATGTCTCCACCAGCGCCTTCTACAACACCTTGTCGGCGCTGGGAGCAGCTGGTTTGCTGCCCTCCCTCCAGCAAACAGATATGCCATCGGCAGCCGACCACGCGACCATCCAGGAGCACGCATGACGATCAATCTGCCCAGCAATCTCAGCCCGTGGCAGATGTTCCTTCATGCCGACTGGGTGGTACAGACGGTGATGATCGGCCTGTCGATTGCCTCATTGGCAACGTGGACAGTGCTGGTAGCCAAGCGCCGACAGCTGCAGCACGAGGCGCGCAGCATGCAGAACGCACGCAGCGCGCTCGCGTCAGCGGAAAACCTGCCTGCAGCATTGGCGACGCCGGGACAAGAAAACACCATCGCTTCAGCCTTGCTGGCCGAGGCGCAGGACGAGTTGCAACGCTCGCCGAGCGCTGGCAATACCGATGGCATCAAGGAGCGCGTCGGCTCGCGCCTGCAGCGCATCGAACTCGCGCATGCACGCCAGCTGCGCAGTGGTACCGGGCTGCTGGCGACCATTGGTGCCACCGCGCCCTTCGTCGGCCTGTTCGGTACCGTGTGGGGCATCATGAACAGCTTCGTCGGCATCGCCCAGGCCAACACTACCAATCTGGCCGTGGTCGCCCCGGGTATCGCCGAGGCATTGCTGGCCACCGCGCTTGGGCTGGTCGCGGCGATCCCCGCGGTGGTCATCTACAACCAGCTGAGCCGTCAGCTTGCAGCGCTGCGCGGCGACAGCGGCGACCTGTCAGCCAGCGTGCAGCAGCTGGTATCGCGCGACCTCGACCGCCACGCCTTCAACCCATCCGGAGCACCGTGAGCATGGCGATCAGGACCGACGAGCAGGACGATGTCCCCGATGAGAACCACGAGATCAACGTCACGCCCTTCATCGACGTGATGCTGGTGCTGCTGATCATCTTCATGGTCGCCGCGCCATTGGCCACCGTGGACGTCGCCGTCGATCTGCCGGCATCCACGGCGCAGCCGCAAGCGCTGCCGATGAGCCGGTATACCTGACCGTGCAGCAGGACCTGTCGCTGCGCTTGAACCAGGACCCGGTCACTGCACCGACCCTTGCCGCAGCACTGGATGCACTCACTGCCGCCAACCGCGAGCAGCGCATCTTCGTGCGCGCCGACAAGGGTGTCGCTTACGGCGACTTGATGGACACCTTGAACAGCCTGCGTGCTGCCGGCTACCTGAAGGTGGCCTTGGTCGGGCTGGAGTAGGCCGCGCCGTGAACTGGACACCACATGCGGCCGAGGGCCCACGCTGGGGTCGCAGCCTGTGCGTCGTGCTTGGCGTTCATGCACTGGTGGTGGGCGCCGCGGCGGTCTGGTCATCGTGGTCGCCGCCACCCGCGCCGCCGTCGCCTCCGCAAGCAGTGATGGTGGAGCTGGCGCCGCTGCCGAGCGCCCCCCCGGTGCCGCCCACGGATCTGGCACCGGGGCCGCTGCAGCAGGAACAGCAGCCGCAGCCCGTGCAGGCAGCGGCGACACCAACGGCGGCAGTTGCGCCGCCCTCACCCACCCAACCGGCAGATGCAGCGCTGCCACCGCCAGCCGCCGAGCGACAGCAACCTGCCTCAGTGGAAACTGCCGAGGTGCTGCAATCAACTGCGCCACCCAGCGTGCAGGCTCCCAGTGGCACCCGCTATGCCGCCCGGCAATCTTCGACCGGTGCTGACACACCGTCACAGGCCAACTGGCAGGCGTTGGTGCTGGCGCATCTGCAGCGCTACAAGCGTTATCCGCGCGCAGCGCAGCGGCGTCGCAGTGAAGGCGTGAGCCTGATCGAGTACGCGGTAGACCGCAGCGGCGGCGTGCAGTGGGCACGGCTTGCCCGCAGCAGTGGCAATGCCTTGCTGGATGGCGAGGCGCTCGCCGCCGTGCAGCGCGCCAGCCCGTTACCGTCGCCACCAGATGAGGTACCCGGCGATCCAGTGCAGATCACCACGCCCGTGGAGTTCTTCATTCGCTGACAGCAGCTGCGTCGGATTCGCTTCCGTTCGCTTGCCGCGAACGCATCACCATCGTCGTTGTTGGCAACCAGCGGCGTCTGCAAACAGAAAGCCCGCCCGGATCCACATCCGAGCGGGCTTTGTCATTGCATGCGGCGCTTTCAAATACACCGCACTGGGTCAGAACCGATAGTTGAAACTCGCCTTCAGCGTGCGTCCCGGCGCCAGCATGGACGAACGGGTCAGCGGATCGATGTAGTACAGGTTACCCAGGTTGGTACCCACCACTTCGACCGTGGCGCGGTCATTGACACGCCACGTGGCGTAGGCGTCATACGTGGTGATGCGGCCCCATTGCAGCGGCGTGTTGAGGTAATAGGAAATCGTCGCCGACTGGTTGCCGTAGTTGTCCTTGAACACGCTCTCCTGCGGCGCGTGGTGGACGATGCGGCTGCCAAGCTCCAGCTTGCCGTCGAACAGGCGCGTGCCCACCGTCCAGTTGAAGGTGTAACGCGGGATGGCCATGGTCACCAGGTAGCCGCCGACGAAGCCGGTTTCCACGCAGTTGGAAACGCCACCGGTGTTGTCCAGCAACATCGCGGTGTGCTCATCGCAGACACGGTTTTCCAGATTCCAGGCACCGCTGATGTCGGTGAAGAAGCGGCCGTTGTCGAAGCGGCCCTGCACCTCGACGCCGCGAATGGTCTGCTCGTCGATGTTGGAGAAGGTCAGCTGCGGGCTGCGCTCGATCACGTCGCGGGTGCGGTGGTGGTAGTAGGCGATCTTCAGGTCCGCCAGCGGATTGCCATCCAGCATCTGACCGAAGTCCTGCACCCACGACAACTCGGTGTTGTAGGCATGTTCCGGCTTCAGTCCGTAACTGTCCTGGATGCTGGAGAAGCCAATCGTGCTTTCAAACAGCGCCGGGAAGCGTCGCACTTGGCTGTGGCGAAGATAGACGCGGCTGTGTTCGCTGAACTCATAGGTCGCCGCGAACGACGGCACCCAGCCAGCGCCACGCTGCCTGCGTGCGGTGTTGTCTACCGTGGCGAAGGGAATCAGCTCACCATTGACGCTCTGGCCCGGATAAGGCCCATCAGACCAGCACTTGCTGCTACCGCTCAGCACCACGTTGCTGAAGTCGATGGCGCCGTTGATGCAGGGATTGTCGGCGCGGTTGTAACGCCCCTGACCATCGTGCTTCCACAGCATTTCATTGTTGGCGGTGTAAGTGGTACGGCTGCGCACTTCGTCGAGGGAGGGGTTCAGCACTTCGGCGACAAACTGCTCACGCGTATACCCAAAGAATTCCTCATAGAAGGACCACTGGCTCTCCACCAGGCTGGTCATCTGCTCGACCGAGGTATCGATCTCGGCCTGGGTGTAGTGCTCCAGCGTGCTCCACTTCATCACCCGACCCGAGGACTCCTTGCTGCTGGTCGGCAACACGCCGGCCCGCTGCTGGCGGGCGAGGAACTCATCGAACGACTGCCAGTTCTGGTAGCGCACGCCCGCGCTGAGCAGCAGCTTGTCGATCGGCCGCCATTCAAACAAGGCGCTGAGATCATACTCACGGCGCCAGCCAGCGCGCGGCTTGCCACGCCAATAGCCGGTGATCTCCGGATCGTTATAGGCGTCCTTGGAGCTGAGGGTTTCCTTCTGCAGGTTGCCCCCGACCGTCAGGTCCAGGCTGTCGCTCAGCTGCATCTTGTTGTCGAACGAGAAGCCGGTGCGCGCGTTCTTGCTGTTGGCTACCGCGGTATTGCGGAAGTGGTCCGGGGTGACATAGACCTTGTCGACGTCGTTGTACCAGTTCATGCGATCGTTGGGCAGGCCGCCGCTGCTGTAGGTCGCGCTGTCGGTATCGGTGCGCCAGAGGTTGGCGCGCAGATCCACCCAGTCCAGCCCCGGGCGCCACTTGTATTCCAGGTTCACCGAGCGCGCATCCACCTGGCTCAGCGGCCACTGCGGGATGCCATCGGTGACCGTGCTGGCCCACTGGATGCGCGAAGGCATGATCTCGCCATAGCGCGACTGCGTGTCACGCACGTTGAGCTGCAGCACCTGGCTGTCGCTCAAACGCCAGGTGCCTTTGACCAACCACGATTCCATGCGGCTGGATGAGTTCAGAATCTCCGAACCCGGCACATAGACCTTGGCCAGGTACGGCACGTAGTCCCAGCTGTTGGTGGGCGCGTTGTCATAGAACGAACTGCCATGCTTGCCGGCGAAGTGGTTGCCCTTTTCGCGGAAAGCGTAGGCCGCCATCAGGTCGAAGTTTTCCTTGCGCAGGCCCAGCGCCAGACGCCACGCCTGGTCGTTGCCAAAGCTGCCGCTGCCACTGGTACGCGGATGCTGATACAAGGTCGGGTCGTAGAAATTGACCTGGCTGGCGGGGAAACCCGGCACGCTGCCCAGCGGCTTGCCGGTCAACAGAGTCGGCAACTTCGGATCGATGGCGTTGTCGCTGGCCTCCATCTTCAACTCACCGCCGAAGCTCTCGCCTTCCAGCAGGATGTCGTCGACGTCCAGCGTCTTGATCTGCACCGCGCCGCCCACCGAGGTGTTGGCACCGCGCAGCATCGCCGGGCCCTTGATGACCTGCATGCCGCCAATCAGGCTGGGATCGATGTAGTTGCGGTTGTTGGCGCCCATGTAGCCGCGCCAGACCGTCAGTGCTTGCTCGGTGCCATCGATGGTCAGTGGCACGCGGCCCGGGCCCTGGATGCCGCGGATGTTCGGGTCCAGCGCGCCGCTGTTGCGGGCATCGCCGCTATAGACGTTGACCATGCCCTTGAAGATATCGGCCGGCGCAGCGCCCTTGTAGCGTTCGATCTGCTCGCGCCCGGCGTAGACGGTGGACAGGTCCAGATCGTAGACATCGTCGTAGCCGCGCTCATCGCGTTCGATGCCGGTGGGATCGGCCGAGCGCTCGCCACCAACCCGCAGCGTACCGATCACCACGGCATCACCGTCAGTGCTCGCCACGCGCTGGATGCTCCATGCGCCCGGGCTGACTTCGCGCGCCGTCAGGTCCGTGCCCTGCAGCAGTCGCGCAAGCGCTGCGCGCACCGTATAGCGGCCCTGCAAAGCGGGCGCGGAGCGGCCCGCGGCCAACGCCGGGTCATAGCTCAACGAGACACCGGCGGCGGTCGCCGTGTCATTCAATGCCCGCGCCAATGGCGCGGCCGGAAGATTGAAGCTCACATTGCTTTCGCCAACAGCGGTTGCGCCGTTCTGGGCGAAGGCCAGCTGCGGCAATGGCAGCGAAAGCGCGACCAGGCAGGCCAGGGCCAGCGAGGTGCGGACAAGAGGAGGACGCGAAGACATGGCGGGGGTCCGTGACAGAAAGGAATTGAAAGGATTCACTTCCTTGCCCGGCCAACCGGCAAAAAGGGACATCCCGGTCTCAGGCGGAGTCGACCATCACCCACAAACGACTGCGGTAGCGCACCCGCAGCGGGAACCCCGCCTGCAACAGGGCGAGCACGGTATCGGTATCGTCCAGCTGGAATACACCGGACACCAACAGCCCGGCTATCTCCGGATCACAACGCACGACGCCGCTGCGGTAACGCGCCAGCTCGGACAACAATTCCCCCAGCTGCATGGCCTCGGCATGCAGCACGCCTTGTACCCAAGCCAGGCTGTTGCGCTGTAGCGCAGTGGCCGCGCTGATGCCCGTCGCGTTGAAGACCGCCTGTTGACCTGCGCTAACCACCTGCGTGACATCGCCGCGATCGCCGAGGCGGATCCGCACTGCGCCCTGCTCCACCGCCACCCGCGCATGGTCATCCCACATCCGCACGGCGAAGCGCGCGCCCATGGCGAGCAATTGCGCGTTACGCAGCTGCAGCAGCAACGGTCGTGCTGGAAGGCGATCATCGGCTGCCGCCTCTAGCAGCAGTTCGCCACGCAGCAATTGCACTTGCCGCACAGTCTCATTGAAGGTGACGGCGATCCGCGTATCGGTGTTGAGCTGCAGTTCGCTGCCATCTGCCAGGCGCAGCGCGCGCCTCTCACCGATGCCGGTGCTGCCGTCTGCAACAAGGTGTTGCCAAGGCTCGCGCTGCCACGCCAGACGCGCCAGCGGCGCGCCGACCATCATTCCTGCGATGGCCGCCAACGCGGCGCGGCGGCCCTGCCGAGTACGGCGAGCTTGCTGCAGGGGCGCACTGCCTACCGCACCGGGCACATCGTCGAGCAAACCGGTCAAGCGCTCCGCACGTTGCCAAGCACGCGCATGCATGTCGTTGCTGGACAGCCAGCGCTGCCAGGCCGCGCGCTCCTTGGCATCGAGATCGCCTTCGCGGAAACGCAGCAGCCATTCAGCTGCTTCGTGCAGCACGGGTGCGGGAATCGGCGTGTCGGTCGTGGCCAAAGGTTCCCGCATACGGATCAGTCCATCGCCTCGAGGCAGGCCGCCAGCGCCAGCACGATGTCGCGCTTGATGGTGCGTTCGGTGACGCCCATGCGCTCGGCGATCACCGCATAGGTAAGCCCATCCAACTGCGACAACAGGAAAGCCTCACGTGCCCGCGCCGGCAATGCATCCAGCATGCGGTCGATGCGCAGCAGCGCCTCCATCGCGATCTGCCGCTGCTCTTCATCAGGCACCAGGCACTCAGGCAAGCTTGCCAGCACCTCCAGCCATGCCCGCTCCAGCGCGCGGCGTTGCCACAGGTTGATGACCAGCCCATTGGCAATCCGGGTCAGGTAGGCACGCGGCTGCTCCAGCGCTGGCAGCTGTGGCTTCTGCAGCAGGCGCACGAAGGTGTCCTGCGCCAGATCCGCCGCCGCCTCATCCGCGGACATGCGCCCCCGCAGCCACTGCAACAACCACCCATGGTGCGCGACGTACAGGCCCTGCAGGGAATCAGGCGCCGGTGCCGGCGAAGCGTTGACCATGGGCAGATATTGAGAATAGGAATCACTATCATCCGATAAATCGGGGGTTGCACGCAAACTTGGCTTACCGACCGGGAACGGCAATAGCGGCTCCCGCCCAGCGCAGCGATACGGCGTACCGGCCAAGCCCGCCGCTCCAGGAACCCCATGAGCTTCGCGGCAACGCTGGCGGAATGGGCGAGCAGGCTTGTTGTTGTCGGCAATACCGCGCGAATGATCTGCCCAAAAACGCCGCGCCGGCGGAGCTCCCCGCGCCCGGCCGGGCAGCGGATGGTCTCTCGCTTTTTCTTGAACGATATATTATAACATTCCAATTTCAACGGGGATGATCCATGCGTCAACACGTACTTGCAGCCGCCGTGCTGCTCGCTGTCCAGAGCGCCTACGCTGCGGACGACACCACCCTGCCCACCGTCAAGGTCCGGGCAGACAAGGCTTCGAGGATCGACAGCATCGTTGTCGTCGAGAACTCCAATACGCAGAACCGGACCTTGGGCGGGATGCTGGAACACGTGCCCGGCGTGCAGAACAGCGCCTTCGGCCCGAACGCCGGCGCGCCGGTCATCCGCAGCCTGGGCGGCAACCGCGTGCAGGTGCTGGAGGATGGCCAGTCCATCCTCGGCATGAACGCGCTCAGCGGTGATATCGCCATTCCCTTCGATCCACTGTTCGTACGCAGCGTCAGCGTCAACAAGTCATCGGACAGCGTCCGTCACGGCGGCAACGCGATCGGCGGCAGCGTCGATGTCGACTCCGGCCTCATCTCCACCAAGATGGAGGACAAGGACCAGGAGATGGAGCTGGTGCTCCGGCAGGGCTTCAACGCCGCCGATGCGCAGGGCTTCCGGATGAACTTCAACAACCAGCGCAACTTCTCGACCAACCTGCAGATGTCGCACCAGCGCATCTCGCACTACGACATCCCCGGCAACAGCAAGGCCAGTGTCTGCGACAGCCAGCTGTTCCCAGCCGGCGGCGGGGTCAATAGCGGCCTGGCCGACAGCTGCCAGAAGGAGGCCCGCATCCAGCAGGTCTACAACAAGGCATCGCAGCCCTACATCGACCAGTTCATGACCGAAAACCCGGACTGGGCGGACGGCAGCTTCTCCTTTTATACCAACCAGCCGTCGTCGGTCTGGCAGGGCAAGACCTACGTGAATCCGGCAAACCCGGACTATGTGGCCGGCACACCTTCGTATGTGCAGAACAAGATCAACCGCGACGTCACCCCCAACTACCGCGGCACCCTGGGCAACAGCTACTTCCGCAACACAAACATTGCCGCCGGTTCGACCTACTTCTTCAACCGCGGCTATGTCGGCATCAGCATCGACGCCAAGGACAGCGAGTACGGGGTGCCGGGCTTCTCGATGGACAACCTGTCCTTCGGTGCCGACCACAGCCAGAGCCGCCCGGTCGGCGTGGTGCTCAAGCAGACCAAGTACGCGCTGCAGGCCAACGTGCAGGACCCATTCCCGCTGTTTGAAAGCGCTGACCTGCGCATGTCGCAGATCAGCAACACCTCGGCCGAACAGCTGGGGACAAGCAAGGCCAACGAGTACCAGTTCGATACCTACCAGGCCGAAGCGCTGCTTGCACAGCGCCGTGCCGGTCCGCTCAGCGGCCTGCTCGGGCTCAGCCAGCGCACGCGCGATATCAGCGGCAGCGGCACACTGCGCTACCTGCCCGATGTGCAGAGCGTGACCAATGCGGTGTTCCTGAAACAGAGCCTCGACTTCGCGGCGGCCTCCTTCGATGCCGGGTTCCGCCACGAGCGCGTGGATCATGACATCCGCAGCAGTGCCTTCAAGACCTCGCGCAACTCGCCCAACACGAAACTGGAAGACAGGTCATTCACGCTCAACAGCTACACCTTTGGCGCGCTTGTAGCGCTAGGAAGCCACCTCAGCGCCAAAGCCCGCTACGCGTCGTCGCAACGGGCACCGGACGTCAATGAGCTGTACGCCAGCAATGCCCACTACTCGGTCATGACCCAGGAAGAAGGCAACCAGAACCTGGAACCCGAGCGCGCGAAGAATGCCGAACTCGCCCTGCTGTTCAACAACCGCGGCTTCGACATCTCAGCGACCGGCTATGTCATGAAGTACGAGAACTATCTCTACCAGGGGTATTCCGGCCTGCAGACCGCCAATCGCCTGCCGCTGAAGTACTGGAAGCAGACCGACACGACGGTGAAGGGCTTCGAGATCGAGGTATCGCAGGCATTGGAACTCGGCCGCTGGGGTAGCTTGAACCTGTCTGCGTTCTCCGATCTGGTGAAGAACCGTGCAGACCATCCGGATTCACTGCGGGCGCACAACGACGGCGAGTACCTGCCCAACATGCCGACCAACCGCTATGGCGCCAATATCGGCTGGCAGAAAGGCGACTGGAAGGCCGGCATCTCCAGCACCTACTACGACAAGCAGAAGTACCTGGGGAAGAATGTCAGCGAGGAAGTCCCCCTGGATGGCTTCAACATGCTGGACATGCAGGTCAGCCGCCGCTTCCAGCCGCGTGGTGGCTACGTAAGCGCGATCGAGGTGTTCCTCAACGGCTCGAACCTGCTCGACGCAGAGGCACGTCCGCACAACTCACCGTTGAAATACATCGCGCCCCTGCCGGGCCGCGCATTCCAGCTTGGGTTGCGCATCAACCTCTGAGGGCCCGCTGCTGCCGCAACGCTCGGCATTGAAAGGCGGAAAAGCAGAAACCCCAGATCTCTCTGGGGTTTCTGACGTCTCGGTACCAGCCCGGACTTCAATCTGGCGCGCCCGGAGGGATTCGAACCCCCGACCAATGGCTTCGGAAGCCACTACTCTATCCGGCTGAGCTACGGGCGCATTGTGCTCCGGCCGGCTGAGCCGGGCGGACGCGCATTCTAACGGCAAAAGCGGCCGCAGGTCTGCCCCCACTTTTGGATCGCTGCAGTTGGGCGGGAAAAACCTGCCCAGCTGGTAACCTTTGCACATGAGCCGTCTCCCAACTACACCGTCCACCGCAGCTGGCACTTCGCGGTTCGGGCACTACTGGAAATTGATGCGCGCCGACCGCCCGATCGGCACCTTGCTGCTGCTGTGGCCTACCTGGTGGGCGCTGTGGCTGGCCGCCGATGGCCTGCCTCCGCTGTGGATACTGTTCGTGTTCAGCGCCGGCGTCTGGCTGACCCGCTCGGCCGGCTGCGTGATCAATGACTACGCCGACCGCTGGCTGGACCCGCACGTCAAGCGCACCAAGGACCGTCCACTGGCCACCGGCGCGATCTCCGGCCGCGCGGCGCTGCTGCTGTTCGCCGGTTTGATGCTGGTCGCGTTCTCACTGGTCCTGACCCTGAACGCCTTGACCATCGGGTTGAGCTTCATCGGCGTGTTCCTGGCCGCCAGCTACCCCTACCTGAAGCGCTACACACATCTGCCGCAGGTGTATCTGGGCATGGCCTTCGGCTGGGGCATCCCGATGGCCTTCGCCGCCATCCAGGGCGAGGTTCCGCCGCTGGGCTGGGTGCTGTACGCCGCCAACATCCTCTGGTCCACCGCCTACGACACCTGGTACGCCATGGTCGACCGCGACGATGACCTGAAGATGGGCTCGCATTCCACCGCCATCCTGTTCGGCGATCTGGACCTGGTGATCCAGGGCATCCTGTACGCCCTGTTCTTCGCTGCGATGGCGCTGGCCGGACAGCGCGCGGGCTTGGGCTGGGCGTATTGGGCCGGCTTCGGTATGGCGATGGCTTTGGTGGTTTATGAGTTCTGGCTGTGCCGCGACCGCGAGCGAGAGCCTTGCTTCAAGGCCTTCCTGCACAACAACTGGGTCGGCGCGGTGCTGTTTGCCGGCATTGTTGCCAGCCAGTATCTGGATTGATAAGAAACGGCCCGCACTGCGGGCCGTTTCTCTATTGCGGTGCCGTTGTCCCGTTGTAGGAGCGGCGTAAGCTGCGAAGCCCACAATGTCGGATGGCACAGCCCTCTCTGGATCTGATGGACTATCTGCTTCGCGGCTTACGCCGCTCCTACAAAATGCGACGTCACATCGCGCCGATGGACTTGCCCAGCGAGCGCAGGCGGAACGCGGCAACTATCTGCAGCGCGCCGTAGATCAAGGCCAGCACGCCGATCCACAGCGAGGTCACCGCCAGGCCGGCGATCGGGTTGAGTGCGAACATCACACCCAAGGCCACCGCCAGCAGGCCACTGACAATCAGCATCCATTCCCCCGTGATCTGCTTGCGCACGCGGATGGCGAACACGATGCGGTAGATGCCACCAACCACCAGCCAGGCGGCCAGGAACAGCAGCAGCACACTCGCCGTTGCCAGCGGGTTGATCACCGCCAACACGCCAAAGGCGATCGAAGCCAGCGCATAGAACAGCGCCCAACCACGCGATACCGGCGCCGAGCCATTGAAGGCCGAGACCAGAACCACCACGCCTTCAACAATGGCCATGATGCCAAGCCACCACGCCAGTACAGCCGCGGTGCGCACCGGTGCCATCACCGCCAGCACGCCAAATATCACTGCAAAAAGGCCGAACAGCAGCAGCACCCACCAGTTGCGCGTCAATGTGCCAAACAGCGATCCAGCAGGAAAACCCGGGGAAGCACCCATGTTTGTCTCCTCATGTTGAACAGGTGTAAAGGCCTTTCAATCCCAGTCTAGGCCCATAGCCGTAGTCATGGCATGTAGAGATGACACTCGATATTTCAAGCCAGTTGCGGCGCAGCTCCGGTGTTGTGATCACACAGGCGGCTATCACGGCACCCGCGCACAGACCCAGGCATCCACCCGCTGCACACCCGCGCGGTGGAGGGTAAGCGCCGCCGCATGCAAGGTAGCACCGGTGGTCATCACGTCATCAAGCAGCACTACATGCGACGGCAGCGCCCCCACGGCAATGAAAGCGCCACGCAGATTGCGCTTGCGTTGGGATGCGTCCAGCTCCGACTGCGGCTGGGTTGAACGCCGCCGATGCAGACCCCGACATAACGGCAACTGCAGCGCACGCGCCACCGGTTTGGCCAGTTCCCAGGCCTGGTCATAACCGCGTTGGCGCAGCCGTGACAGGTGCAGCGGTACCGGCACGATCGCCTGCGGGCGCTCGGCGTCGCGCACCGCATCCAGCAACAAGCTCGACAACAGTCGCCCGGCGCTGAGGTCATGGTGGAATTTGAACCGTAGCAACAAGCCGTCAACCGGCGCGCTATAGGTAAAGGCAGCCAGTACCGACTGCAGGGGCGAGCTCGAACGCTGGCAGGCACCGCACAATCCACCCGCGTCGGCACCAAGCAAGGGCAGCGCGCAACGCCGACACGCGGCGTGCTGCCAAGGCAGCCCGGCGCCACAGGCCTGGCACAGATCCCGCCCCGACACGCCGTCCTCGCCGCAGACCAGGCAGCGCGGAGGGAACAGCAGCGCCGACAGCCGGCCTCCGATCCTGTAAACCAGACTCTTCATTTGATGGTTGACAGCGATGTGTATGCTGACCAGACTGCGCCGCTTCCATCGCCCCATCTGTCAGGTAATACCGATGTCCACCGTCATCCGCCACGACTGGAAGCGCGAAGAGCTGCTGTCCCTGCTCGAACTGCCCTTCCCCGAGCTGCTGCACCGCGCCGCCAGCGTGCATCGCCAGCACTTCGACCCGGCGCAGGTACAGGTTTCCACCCTGCTCTCGGTCAAGACCGGCGGTTGCCCGGAAGACTGCGCCTACTGCCCGCAGGCACAGCGCTACGACACCGGCGTCGATGCGCAGAAGCTGATGGACACCGACAGCGTGGTGGCCCGTGCCCGCGCCGCCAAGCAGGCCGGCGCCTCGCGCTTCTGCATGGGTGCGGCCTGGCGCTCGCCCAAGGACCGTGACATCCCCAAGGTCGCGGCGATGATCCGCGAGGTGAAGTCGCTGGGTCTGGAGACCTGCGCCACCCTGGGCATGCTCGAAGGCCACCAGGCGCAGGCGCTGAAAGACGCCGGGCTGGACTACTACAACCACAATCTGGACACCGCGCCGGATTACTACGACTCCATCATCCATACCCGCCAGTACCAGGACCGCCTGGACACGCTGGAGCACGTGCGCAACGCCGGCATGAAGACCTGCTGCGGCGGCATCGTCGGCATGGGCGAGACCCGCGAGCACCGCGCCGGCCTGCTGCAGGCGCTGGCCAACCTGCCGGCGCACCCTGACTCGGTGCCGATCAACCGCCTGGTGCAGGTCGCCGGTACCCCGTTGCACGGCAGCGCCGAGCTGGACCCGTTCGAGTTCGTGCGCATGATCGCCGTGGCCCGCATCGTGATGCCGCGTTCGATGGTGCGGCTGTCGGCCGGCCGCGAGAGCATGAGCGATGAGCTGCAGGCGCTGTGCTTCCTGGCTGGCGCCAACTCCATCTTCTACGGCGAAAAGCTGCTGACCACCGGCAACCCGGACACCGAGCGCGACCAGGCCCTGTTCGCCCGCCTCGGCATCAGCCCGATGCAGGTACATGTGGACGCCGACGACCACGACCACCCCGGTACCGTGCACCTGGATATCGCCCCGCTCTGCGCCCGCAGCGCCTGACCTGGCTGGCGCCCCGCCCCCCGGGGCGCCGCTTGGGCATTCTTACAGGCAACCGGGTACGCTAGCCGCCCGCTTGACCATGAACCTTGCCATGGCCCGTCCTGACATCCACGACCGCATCAACGCCCAGCGCAAGCTGCGGCTTGCCCAGGGCCGCATCCGCACCCGGCGCAGCATCAGCCGCCGCGATGGCGTGCGACTGGAGCTGGACGGCCGCTGGTTGACCGGCTTCTGCAGCAACGACTATCTCGGCCTGTCGCAACAGTTCGAGGTGATCGCCGCGCTGCAGGACGCCGCCGGCCGCGAAGGCGCCGGCAGCACCGCCTCGCACCTGGTCTGTGGCCACCACAGCGTGCACGAGCAGTTGGAACGTGAGATGGCCGACTGGCTCGGCTATCCGCGCGCCCTGCTGTTCGACAGCGGCTTCATGGCCAACCTCGCCGTGCAGCAGGCGCTGCTCAGCGAAGAAACCGATATCTGCGTGCAGGACCGGCTCAACCACGCCAGCCTGCTCGATGCCAGCCGCCTGGCCGGCTGCCGCCTGCGCCGCTATCCACACCTGGACAGCGAAGGTGCCATGCGCCAGCTCAAGAACACCGCCGATGGCGCCGCCATGCTGGTCACCGACGGCGTCTTCAGCATGGATGGCGACATCGCCCCGCTGCGCTCGCTGTCGCTGGTGGCACGCATGCAGGAGGCGCTGTTCTATGTGGACGATGCCCACGGCATCGGCGTGATCGGCGAACACGGCCGCGGCTGCGTGGCCGATGCCGGCCTTGGCGTGAAGGAAGTTCCGCTGCAGCTGGCCACCCTGGGCAAAGCACTTGGCAGCCACGGCGCGGTGGTGCTCGGCGAGGACGCGTTGATCCAGCATCTGGCCGAAACCGCACGTCCTTACATCTACACCACCGCACTGCCGGCGGCACAGGCTGCCGCCTCGCTGGCGGCGGTGAAGCTGGCCCGCCGCGACCATTGGCGCCGCGACAAACTCACCGAACTGATCGCCAGCTTCCGTGACGGCGCGCGCCGCCACGGCTTGGAGCTGATGGCCTCGGAAACCCCGATCCAACCGCTGCTGTGCGGTGACGAAGCCACGGTGATGGCCTTGTCGGCGACGCTGGAGCAGTCCGGCTTCCTGGTCAGTGCGATCCGCCCGCCGACCGTGCCCGAAGGCAAGGCGCGCCTGCGCGTGACCATGTCGGCGCTGCACACGGTGGAGCAGGTCAAAGCACTGGTGGACGCCATCGCCAAGGCCCGCGACGTCGTGCTGTACCAGAAGTCCCTGAACACTGTTGCCTGAGAACCGGTTGTAACGCCATGCATATCGAAGTCACCGGCAGCGGACCGGCATTGGTCCTGATCCACGGCTGGGCACTGCATGGCGGCATTTTCGCGCCACTGGTCGAGCGGCTGGCGCCGCACTTCGAACTGCATGTGGTCGACCTGCCCGGGCATGGCCACAGCCGCGACGACGCCACGCCCTTGCGCCTGCCCTACCTGGTCAACGCCATCGCCAGCGCCACCCCGGCGGCGGTGTGGTGCGGCTGGTCGCTGGGCGGGCTGGTTGCCTTGCATGGTGCCGCCACGCTGCCGCAGGTACGCGGGCTGGCGATGCTGGCGGCCACGCCGCGCTTCGTCCGCGACGCCGATTGGCCAGATGCGGTGGAGCCGGTGGTATTCGAACAGTTCGGCCGCGATCTGGAACAGGACTATCGCGGCACCCTCGAACGCTTCCTCGCGCTCGACGTGATGGGCTCGCAACACGCCCGCAGCGAACTGCGCACCCTGCGCGATGCGCTGGTCGAACGCGGCGAACCGGCCCCACGCGCCCTGCACGAAGGTTTGGCCCTGCTGGAGCGCAGCGACCTGCGCGGCGGCCTGCCCGGCCTGCACAAACCCGGCCTGTGGATAGGCGGGCAGCGCGATCGGCTGGTACCGTCCAAGGCCATGCACCAGGCCGCCGCCTTGGCGCCGGCAGGCCTGCACAGCGCCCACACCATCGAAGGTGGCGGCCACGCGCCATTCCTCGGCCATGCCGATCACGTCGCCGGGCTGCTGCAACAGTTTGTTGCTGGCTGCGCTTGAGCGGTTACGCGGCCATTCGCGCTGGCTGGCCGATGATGTCGTCGGCCGCCTGAGCACAGCAGCGCTTCCCTTCCCGAATTACGAATCCGAATCACCGCCATGTCTTCTCTGTTCGACCCCAAACACGTCCGCCGCGCCTTCTCGCGCGCCGCCAGCAGCTACCACGCCGCCGCCGTGCTGCAGCAGGAAGTGGCCAAGCGCCTGCTGGAGTCGCTGGACTACCTGGAAGACCGGCAACCGCAGGTGGTGTTGGACGTAGGCAGCGGCCCGGCCCACGCCACCGCTGCGATGAAGAAGCGCTGGCCGAAAGCGCAGGTGATCGCCCTGGACTTGGCCCTGCCAATGTTGGCCGAAGCCAAGAAGCAGGCCGGCTGGTGGCGCCCGTTCTCGCGCGTCTGCGCCGACGCCCGCGCCCTGCCGCTGGCCGACAACAGCGTCGACGTGATCTACAGCAACCTGTGCCTGCAATGGGTGGAAGACCTGCCGGCGGTATTTGCCGGCTTCCGACGCGTGCTCAAGCCCAACGGCCTGCTGGTCTGTTCCACCTTTGCCCACGACACGCTGGTGGAACTGCGCCAGGCCTTTGCGCAGGCCGATGACACCTCGCATGTCAGCCATTTCGTGCAGATCGCCCAGTTCGGTGATGCCTTGATGATGGCCGGCTTCCGCGATCCGGTACTGGACCGCGACATGTTCACCCTGACCTACGACGACCTGCCGACGCTGATGCGCGAGCTCAAGGCGATTGGCGCCACCAACGCCATGCACAACCGTCGCCACACCTTGACCGGCCGCAGCCGTTTTGCGGCAGCACGCGATGCTTACGAGCCAATGCGGCGCGCGGACGGCAAGCTGCCGAGCAGCTGGGAAGTGGTGTATGCGCATGCCTGGGCACCGGCACCGGGCGCACCGATTCGTGAGCAAGGGCAGGATGTGGCGAGCGTGCCGCTGTCGTCGATTCCCATTCGGCGGAAGACGCAGGAATAGGGATCAGGGACAGGGGCAGGTGCTGCTCCGTAGTGCCGAGCCATGCTCAGCAGGGGCCTTGCAGACAATCCATCGGACAGCGCGTCAGCTTCGCGGCTCACGCCGCTCCCACAAGAACGGGGAGCGGATGCCCAACCGCTCAAGCCCCTTTTACAAACAGGTCGCGGTGGAAGAAATACACTTCCTGCAGCAGAAAACGCCAGCTGGTGTGGAAGCTGCGGAAGCGCGTGCTTGGCGTCGACGATGCCAGTGCATCAATGCCCAACTCCTTCGACAGACGCAGCGCGCGCGCCATGTGCAGCGGGTCGCTGACCACGATCACCTTGTGCATATCGTGCTTGGCCATGACCTGCTTGGCTTCGACCAGATTTTGCCGGGTGGTGCGCGAGCGGGTTTCGATCAGGATGTCGTTGCGCGGAATCTTCTGCTTCAGCGCATAGCGCCGCGCAACCTGTGATTCGGAAAAGCGCGCACCCGTGCCACCAAAGCCACCGGTGAAAATCAACTTCGGTGCATAGCCCTGCCGGTACAGATCCAGGCCGTGGCGGATGCGCTCTTCAAACACCGGCGAAGGCTTGGCGTCATAGGCCGCAGCGCCGAGCACGATGATGGCGTCGGCAGTGGCGGCCTGATCACGGTCACCCACCCAGATGATCCATGCCGCCACGCCCAGCAGCCACAACAGCAGCAATACACATAAGCGCCAAACCCAGCCCATCAACCCTGTACGCCGAACAGCTGCCTTCATGCCTGCACCCAGGGCAAGGCATCCAGGTCCACGTTGCCACCGGACAACACCAAGCCCACTGTGCGCCCAGCAAAGCGCTGCGGCTGGGCCAGCACCGCCGCCAAGGTGATCGCCGAGGACGGCTCGACGGTCTGTTTCATTACCTGCCAGATCAGCCGCATCGCGGCCACGGTATCGGCATCGTCCACGCGGATTACCTGCGCCGCGCGGTGCAGCAAGGCGAAATTGGGCGCACCCAGCGCACCACGCAAGCCGTCACACAGCGTGTCGGGCACAAAATCAATCAAGCGCTCACCCGCCTCCAGCGAACACGCGGTATCAGCAGCACCAGCCGGTTCGGCCAACACCAGCTCGCAGTTCGGCAGCAGCTGCTGCATCGCCAGCAAAGTGCCGGCCGCAAGGCCGCCGCCGCCGACCGGCACCACCAGTACATCCAGCTGCGTGCCGGCCTGACGGATCAGTTCCAGCGCAACGGTGCCCTGCCCGGCGATGACCCGCGGATCGGTATAGGGATGAACCAGCGTCGCTCCGGTTTCGCTCTGCACGCGCAGGCATTCAGCTTCGCGCGCGGCCTGGGTGGATGCACAGCGCCAGAGGGTGGCCTGGTTGCGCTCAATATTGGCCAGCTTGGCCGCCACCGCACCCTCGGGCACTACCACGTGACAGGGAATGCCGCGTGAGCGCGCAGCCAAGGCCAGTGCGGCGCCATGGTTGCCCGAAGAATGCGTCACCACGCCGTGGCTGGCGTGCTCCACATCCAGCGACCACACCGCGTTACACGCGCCACGGAACTTGAACGCACCGCTGCGCTGCAGGTGTTCCGCCTTGAAGTGCAGGCTGGCGCCGACCAGTGCATCCAGCGCGCGTGAGCGCAGCACCGGGGTAACCGTCGCATGGGCGGCAATCCGCGCCGCTGCTGCCAGAACCTCGGCAAATCCGGGCAAAGGGAGTTCATTCATGGTGAAAGGTTAGCCCAGGCCCCGGCCCTGCGACCATCTCATCTGCGCACACGTTGTATGTTCAGCCATGTAGACGCGAATTAAGGGCCGATTCAACGCCGTGGCCCGAAGCTGCATGCCATACCCACGAGGGGGGGATTTCTCATGATCAAGCGCCTGATTGTTTCCACCGGCCTTCTGTTGGGCCTGTCTGGCTGTGCCACGTATGACTACGTAGGCAGCGGTTCGGGCGGCTATTACCACGGCTCCCCCTCGGTGCAGTACAGCTATCCCTATGGCTACCCGAACAGTGGCTACGGCTACGGCGGTTATGGCTATGGCAGCGGCTATTACGGCTACGGCAACTATGGCTACCCGGTCTACCGGCCCAACTACAACCGCCCGCGCCCGCCGTATCACGGCCACGGCCAGCGTCCACCGGGTCATGGCAATCGGCCGCATCCGGGCGGTGACGGCGATCACAACCATGGTGGCAACCGTCCACGTCCGCCGGGCAACGGCAATGGTGGCAACGATGGTCGTCCGACCCGTCCGCCACCGCCGGTCAACGGCGGCGGCAACAAGTCGCCATGGCGCAACCTGGACAACCTGAGCCGGCCGCCGCCGCGAGCCAACAACCAGCCGATGCAGCGCGCCCAGCCCATGCAACAGGCGATGCAGCGGCCACAGCCGGCTGCTCGTCCGTCTATTCAGGCACGACCGATGCCGGCCCGACAGCCGTCACAAACCCGTGAAGCACGCGGAGTCAGGGAGCAGGAGCGATAAAAAGGTTGCAATTGGCGCAAATGCAGGCATTCTTGGCCCCAAGGGTGACCGCTTACGTCGCATAGTGACCTAAACCGGTCTCGCCCAGACAGTTCAATGTCGATGTCCGTCAGGAAATCTGGATCCCCCCTGTTCCGGCCCTGTCGGACATCGGCGCCTACAAAGACAAAGCCCCGGCCTAGGCCGGGGCTTTGTCTTTTAACGCTTTCCCGCCAAGGCGGGCCTTGCTGGATTGCAAGGCCGGTAGTCCCCCGACTACCGGCCCCCTGCTACCCCAACGTACGCTTCGGTCGGCCCCTGTTCCAATTCCGACCTTGTTGCGCCTATGTCGCATGCCACGTTGGGTGCAATGTATTAACTGCAGGTTGCGTGCCAACTTTAGGGTTGATGCGTACCTGATTGCGCTTGGCAGTAAAATCACCACACACGCCGTCGCATGGTGGGAATACACCGCCGACGGACTTCACACTTCTCTACCGATCTCACGCCCATGAGCGACTCCTTCTATCGTTACGACGTCATCGTCATTGGCGGCGGCCACGCTGGCACTGAAGCTGCCCTGGCCGCAGCGCGCGGCGGTGCCCGCACCCTGCTGCTGACCCACAACGTCGAAACCGTTGGCGCGATGAGCTGTAACCCGGCCATCGGTGGCATCGGCAAGGGCCACCTGGTCAAGGAGATCGATGCACTAGGCGGGGCCATGGCGCATGCCGCCGACCGCGCCGGCATCCAATGGCGGACGCTCAATGCCTCCAAGGGCCCGGCCGTACGCGCCACCCGCTGCCAGGCCGACCGCAACCTGTACCGGATGGCGATCCGCGGCATCGTCGAGTCGCAGCCGAACCTGACCGTATTCCAGGCAGCCGTTGATGATCTGGTGATTGAAGGCGACGCCGTGCGTGGCGCCATCACCCAGACCGGACTGACCTTCCACGCTGCTGCAGTCGTGCTCACCGCCGGCACCTTCCTGGCCGGCAAGATCCATATCGGCGAAACCCAATACACCGCGGGCCGCATGGGCGACCCGCCGGCGACCACGCTGGCCGCGCGTCTGCGCGAGCGTCCGTTCGTCATTGATCGCCTGAAGACCGGTACGCCACCGCGCATCGACGGCCGCTCGCTGGATTACAGCGTGATGGACGAACAGCCCGGCGACGATCCGCTGCCGGTGATGTCCTATCTGGGCGATGTCAGCGAACATCCGCAGCAGGTCAGCTGCTGGATCACCCATACCAGCGAGCGCACCCACGACATCATCCGTAGCGCCCTGCACCGCTCGCCACTGTACAGCGGCCAGATCGAAGGCATCGGCCCCCGCTACTGCCCGTCGATCGAAGACAAGGTGGTGCGCTTCGCCGAGAAGAACAGCCACCAGATCTTCGTCGAGCCAGAAGGCCTGGACGTGGTTGAGATCTACCCCAACGGTATTTCCACCTCGCTGCCGTTCGACGTGCAGCTGGAACTGGTGCGCAGCATTCGTGGCTTCGAGCAGGCGCACATCACCCGCCCCGGCTACGCGATCGAATACGACTTCTTCGATCCGCGCGGTTTGAAGAACACGCTGGAAACCCGTCAGGTCAACGGCCTGTTCTTCGCCGGCCAGATCAACGGCACCACCGGCTATGAAGAAGCCGGCGCACAAGGCCTGTTGGCCGGCATCAATGCCGCCTTGTTCGTGCAGGGCAAGAACGGATGGTGCCCGCGTCGCGACGAGGCCTATATCGGCGTGCTGGTTGACGACCTGATCACCCACGGCACCACCGAGCCTTATCGCATGTTCACCAGCCGCGCCGAATACCGGCTGCAGCTGCGCGAAGACAATGCCGACACCCGTCTGACCCCGACCGGCCGCAAGCTGGGTCTGGTTGATGACCGCCGCTGGTCGGCGTTTGAAACCAAGCAGGCTGCCGTCGCCAACGAAAGCGCGCGCCTGCGTGGCATCTGGGCAACACCGGGCAATGCATTGGGCCGCGAAGTCGCCGAAGCCACCGGCGTAGCAGTCAGCCGCGAAACCAATGTACTGGACCTGATCAAACGCCCGGAACTGGATTACGCCAAGCTGATGCAGGTGCCCTCACTCGGCCCCGGCGTTGCCGATGCACGCGTGGCCGAGCAGGTGGAGATCAGCGTCAAGTACGCCGGCTACCTGGACCGCCAACGCGAAGAAATCGAACGCCAGCAGCGGCACGAGAACACTGCGATTGTCGAAGGCTTCGACTTTGCTTCGGTACGTGGTTTGTCGGCTGAAGCATTGCAGAAGCTGGAGCGTGTTCGCCCACAGACCATTGGTCAGGCGCAGCGTATTCCGGGGATGACGCCGGCAGCGATTTCACTGCTGCTGGTGCATCTGGAGCGGGCGCGACGCGGCAAGGTGGCTTGAGGTTCTGACTTGGGTTGTTGGTGGTGGGAGCCCAAGAGCTCTACCCCTCCCCAACCCTCCCCTTGGCTGCGCCAAAGGGAGGGGGCTGTTTCGCGCGCGCTGTCAGATAGCAGATAAACCGCCTCTACCCCCTCCCTTGCGCGAAGCGCAGGGGGTGAAGAAGGCCTGCTTGCGCGCCACTGGCACGCGGCCTGATGAACGACCGAAGGCTATGCCTTCGGGCCGGACGGGTTGGGGAGGGGGCCTTTCGCGAGCATCCCAACGTCGCCCAGACCACATCAATGCATCCCTACTGCATCTGATTTTCAGACAACGCCTCAAGCGCCTGAAGCCAACCGCGCAAAGCCGCAACCAAGCCGCGCGCTATCATGCATATCAACGCCCCACCGACATCGAATTCCTCCATGCCCGCACTGCGCCCCTTCCTCGATAAAACTCCATCCCTCGGCGAGCGCGTCTATATCGACGAAGCCTGCACCATCATTGGCGATGTGCAGATTGGCGATGATGCGTCAGTGTGGCCGGGCACGGTGATCCGCGGCGATGTAAATTACGTCCGCATCGGTGCACGCACCAATGTGCAGGACGGCACCATCATCCATGTCAGCCACGACAGTCCCTACAACAAGGGTGGCTTCCCGACCCTGATCGGTGAAGGCGTTACCGTCGGCCATGGCTGCATCATCCACGCCTGCACCATCGGCGATTACTGCCTGATCGGCATGGGCGCCTGCATCCTTGATGGCGCGGTGATCGAAGCCAACGCCTTCATCGCTGCCGGCGCCGTGGTCGGGCCGGGCAAGCTGGTGCGCAGCGGCGAGTTGTGGGCTGGCAATCCGGCACGGCTGATGCGCCAGCTCAGCGAGAAGGACATCGAGGGCCTGCGTTATTCGGCCGATCACTACGTTCGGGTCAAGGACCAGTACCGCGGCATGCAGGGCTGACCAGCAGGCATCGTCGGCACTCGCCTTGTGGATGCGCACTGCTGGCCGTGGCGTGGTGATGCCTTCGCGGGCTTGACATGAAATCCAAGCGAATCGTGTCGCAGCGCTGCTGTGACAGCTTGCTTGGCGGCCTCCGCCGAGGAAGAACAGGGCATCAGCCGGGGGCTGCCGGATCACGCCCGCAACTACGACATCCGCGTGCTTGGCAGGCATGGCTAGCTGGGCTTGAATGCCGTTCCAGGAATGTCGGAGCTGGCACTCGTGCGCGAGGGATTGGACAAGCAGCTGCCGATGGCCGAGTTCGATCAGGGCGCCCGCTACGCCGACCATAATCCCAGCACCGACAAGTTGCCGCCCATGGCGTGACAACCTTGCTCGATGGTGGGCCGGCAGCAAAAGCCGAGCTCTTGACCAATCTCGGGCTGCTACTGGCCAGTTTGTGGAACCTGCTGTTGATCGGCGTGCTGCTCTTCGGTGCCGCAATCAAGAAACCGCTCGTTCGTGGTGACGACAACCGCAATGCGTGCCGAAACCCGCCTCACCCAGCTCACCGCTGCCTGCGATGGGCTGGGTTTTCACGCTGCCGCCAGCTAAAGTCACCGTTCTGATAGGGACGTAGCAGAGACACGAATGCCACAGGCATCCGTCCGGGCCGGACTCCGGACTTCCATCCGCCGCATGCAGCACCAGCACTTGCTGCTGGAGCCACTGCAATGAACACAGCGCGGCCGATGCTGGACACCTACCGCGAGGTCATCACGCCTGAAGGCGTGCCCCTGCAGCTGCCCGCCGCCGGGCCGGTGCCGCGTGCCCTGGCCTGGCTGATCGACCTGTGCGTACGCTTTGGCGTGCTGGCGCTGATGAGCCCATTGCTGGTCGCACTGGGCGAATTCGGTAGCGGTCTTTATCTTGGGCTGATGTTCCTGATGTTCTGGGCCTACCCGATCGTGTTGGAGGTATGGTTCGGCCGCACCCTGGGCAAGAAGGTATTGGGCCTGCGTGTGGTTGCGCGCGACGGCGCACCACTGGGCTGGATGGCGGCGATCGTGCGCAACCTGCTGCGCACCGTCGACGCACTGCCGTTTGGTTACGCTCTGGGGCTGGTCACCTGCCTGTTTGATGCGCATGGCCGCCGCTTGGGCGATCTGGTTGCCGGCTCCCTGGTGATTCATACCGCGACGCGCCCGATTACGCCGCCGGCACGTATCGATACCGCGCTGGCACCACCGCTCCCCCTGCAGCCCAACGAACAGGCTGCCTTGATCGCCTTCGCCGACCGCGCACCGGCGCTGTCACCCGGGCGCCAGCGTGAGCTGGCCGACATCGCCAGCGGGCTGAGCCAGGAGCGCGGCCAGGCCGGCGTAGTGCGTCTGTATGCAATGGCCAACTGGTTGCTGGGGCGGCGATGAGACAGGAACAGTTCGTCACCCGCTACCAACACGAATGGCAGCAGTTCGAGGACTGGCTGCAACGCCGTGGCGAGCGCTCGCGCAAAGATCGGCGCAGCGTCGACCCCGATTTGATCGGCGATGAGACCTTCCCGCAGCGCTACCGCCGTCTCTGCCAGCAACTGGCCCTGGCGCGTCGCCGTGGTTACAGCCCGCAGCTGGTGGAACAACTGCAGCAGCTGATGCAGCGCGGCCACAACCTGCTGTACCGCACACCGGCACCGCGCTGGCAGCGTTCGGTTGAATTCCTGTTCGCCGATTTCCCCACCACCGTGCGCAGTCAGGCAGGCGCGATGTGGGTGGCCTGCGCGCTGTTCGTGATTCCACTGGTCGGCATTTTCATGCTGTTGCAGTACAAGCCTGAGCTGATCCACATGCTGCTGGACCCGCGCCAGGTCGCGCAGATGGAAAAGATGTACGACCCCGCCGCCGACAATCTGGGCCGCGACAGCGGCACCGATTGGGCGATGTTCGGCCACTACATCATGAACAACATCAGCATCGGCCTGCGCACCTTTGCCAGTGGCCTGCTGGCCGGCATCGGCACCATCCTAGTGTTGCTGTTCAACGGCATCACCATTGGTGCAGTGGCCGGGCATCTGCAGCAGATCGGCTCGGGCGATCCGTTCTGGCGCTTTGTGGTCGGCCACGCGCCGTTCGAGTTGACCGCCATTGTGATTGCTGGCGGTGCCGGCCTGCAGCTGGGCCTGCGCCTGCTGGCACCGGGCCGCAAACGCCGCATCGATGCACTGATCGAAGGCGGCGTGATTGGTGCACGGCTGTGCCTGGGCGTTGCCTTCATGCTGCTGGTGGCTGCTTTCATCGAGGCGTTCTGGTCCTCGATCGCATGGGTGCCGATGTGGGGCAAGCTCAGTGTGTCTGCCGTGCTGTGGACGGTAGTGCTGGTGTGGCTGTGGCGCGGCGGACGTGGAGGTGCTCATGCGGATTGATCAGCTCGATGTCGCACTGCGTGCACGTTCGCAATGGGAAGCGATGGAACTGGGTACCGCCCTGGTTCGCCGTCATGCTGCGGCGATCTGGAAGCCCTGGGTGTTGCTGACCCTACCGGTATTTGCGCTGCTCAACCTGCTGGGCTGGTGGCTGGACAACTTCTGGCTGTCTGGCTTCATCCTGTGGTGGATCAAGCCCGCGTTCGAGCGCATCCCGCTGTATGTGATTTCGCGCGGCGCATTTGGTGCCGAGCCCACTACCGCTCAAACCCTGCGCGCGCAGTGGAACTGGGGCTGGCGCGGTCTCGGCGCCTATCTCGGCTGGCGTCGGCTCAGCCCCGCTCGTTCGCTGCTGATGCCGGTCGATCTGCTGGAGGGTGGCGACGCCAGCCAACGGCGCGGACGCCGGCATGCCCTTGGCGGTGCAGCCTATGGCCACGCCACCCTGCTCACCTCGGTGTGCTGGCATTTCGAGGCCATGCTGCAGCTTGCCGGCGTCGCGCTGGTCTTCATGTTCGTGCCGGTGGAACTGCTGTCCGAATCGCTACGCGCCACCTGGGAACTGATCGGCGAAGACACCCCGGCTTGGGCATGGATAGGCTTCAACCTGCTGGCGTGGCTGGCGATGACCTTGATCAGCCCGTTCTATAGCGGTGCCGGCTTTGGTCTCTACCTCAACCGCCGCACCCAGCTGGAAGCCTGGGATGTGGAAATCGCCTTCCGTCGCCTGCGCGAGCGGTTGACTGGGCTCGCGCCGATGCTGGTGTTGCTGCTGGCCGTGTTCGCGTTGCCGTCGCTGCAGGCACGGGCACAGGACAACGCTGATACCCACAGCGCCAGCAGCCACAGCAATCACAAAGACGTTGCAGAAGCAGGAGCCGACTCGGCTGCCACTACGCCGACCACACCACAGCAGCTGTTTGGCGCCGCACCAGCCGACACCGCCAGCTTCCGTCAGGCCGCTGCGCGCGCGTATGAAGACCCGCAACTCGGCGCCAAGCGCAGCGTCACCCGTTGGGTGAAGAAGACATCGGACAAGAAGCCAGATACCGACGACAGCGACAATCCCGATGCAGGCCCGATCTTCGCCGCCATCGCCAAGTTCGCCGCGCTGATCGGAGAAAGCATCCTGTGGATTCTGCTCGGCGTGTTGCTGGTGGTGCTCGCGCTGACGGCGCGTTGGTGGCTGCCATGGTTCCGTGGCGATGGCCGTCGCCGCAGCGAAGTACAGGCCCCCGCGCTGCAGGAAGCCCTGCAATTGCCGGAAGTGCTGCCGCCGGACATCCTCGGTAGCGCGCGGCGGCTGTGGCGGGAAGGCAAGCCACGGCACGCATTGGCGCTGCTATACCGTGCTTCGGTGGAGGTGCTGGTCGAACGCGGCAACGTCGTGCTGCCACCGGGCGCCACCGAAGCGCAGTGCCTGCGTGCCTCGCGCAAGATGCCGCAGGAAGCCGACCGCAGCCTGTTCGCACGCATGGTGCGCACCTGGCAGTACGCCGCCTATGCCGGCCGCCTGCCCAGCGATGACGAGTTCGACGCATTGACCAAGGAGCTGCACCAGCAGTACGGGTGGCCGGCATGAACACCGCCCTGCGCAACTCGCTGATCATCGTAGTGCTGTTGCTGACCGGCCTGATCGCGTTCTGGTTCGTTCGCAACTTCGAGAAAAACAGCGAAGAGATCACCCTGCCCGCCTATGGCGAGCCCACCTACAATGCACTGTATGCGCTGCGCGAAACCCTGATCCGCGACGGCAGCAAGGCCGAAACCCGGCGCAAGCTCGACCTGCCCGCCATGCAGCTGCAGCCAGGCGATACCGTGCTGATGCTCGACGACCCGCGCCTGCTCACCCAGGCACAGGTCGAGAGCCTGCTGGACTGGGTGCAGTTCGGCGGCCACTTGCTGCTGCGCGCACCCGACGCTGACGAAGACCTGGACGGCGACGAACAGGGGCTGTTGGAACGATTGGGCGTAGTCACCAGCGACGTATCGGCGCGCTGCCAGGTCTGGCAGGTACAGGGCCAGGAATCGCATGACGAGTTCTGCAGCGGCAACCGCTTCAGTCTCACCGGAAAAGCGCGTACTGAGCGCCGCTGGGCTGATGCTGGTGGTGACGACACGCTGGCCTATGCCCGCCTGCGTTACGGCCTGGGTCGGGTCGATGTGCTCGGCGACATGGACTTCCTGCTCAATGGCAAAGGCACGGGCGATACCGGCCTGCGCGACATCCCGCACCGTGATCTGGCCCGGCTGATGCTGGCACCCAATTACGGCAAGGGCACCACCCACCTGATCTACGCGATGGAACTGCCGTCACTATGGAAGACGCTGTTCCAACGCGGCTGGCCGGTGTGGGTGCCGCTGTTGCTCGCATTGCTGGCGTGGCTGTGGATGCGCTGCCAGCGCTTCGGCGCGCTGCTACCCTCGCCACGCGAAGACCGCCGCTCGCTGCTGGAGCACGTGCGCGCCAGCGGCGAGCACCTGCACCGCTACCGCAAGTCACCGCTGCTGTATGACGCCGTACGCCAGGCCTTCCTCGCCCGACTGCGCCGCCGCGCGCCGGTGGCCGCGGCGTTGAGCGGCGATGCCCAGGCACAAGCCATTGCCGATCACCTGCAGTGGCCGATCAGCCGCGTACAGATCGCGTTGCAGATTCCCCCTTCGCAGGACGACATCGCCCTGCGTGACCGCATCCGCTTGCTCATCCAGATGAGAAACCAGCTATGACCGACGAGTTCACTCCGCCTGCCCTCCCCGGCGATGCACCCGCGCCGACGCCTGCTCCCGCGCCGGTCAACACGGATCTGATTGAACGCGTTGAGCGCATCCGCGAAGCGGTAGGCCATGCCTTCATCGGCCAGAGCGATGTGCTCGACCAGATCCTGATCGCCCTGCTGGCCGGCGGCCACGTCCTGATTGAGGGCGTACCGGGGCTGGGCAAGACGCTGCTGGTCCGCGCACTGGCGCAGGCACTGGAGCTGGACTACGCACGCGTGCAGTTCACCCCGGACCTGATGCCCAGCGACGTCAGTGGCCATGCCGTCTACGACCCCAAGACCGAGAGCTTCAAGATCCGTCGCGGCCCGGTCTTCACCAACCTGCTGCTGGCCGACGAAATCAACCGCGCCCCGGCCAAGACCCAGTCCGCGCTGCTGGAAGTGATGCAGGAAGGTCAGGTCACCATCGAAGGCAAGGCCTTCGCACTGACTCCACCCTTCCTGACCATGGCCACGCAGAACCCGGTGGAGCAGGAAGGCACCTACCCGCTACCGGAAGCGCAGCTCGACCGTTTCCTGCTGAAGGTGCTGATCGACTACCCGCAGCTGGAAGACGAAAAGCAGATGGTGCAGGCCATCACCACAGGCCGCACCGCCAGCGACTTCAACCTCACCCAGGTGCCACGCGTACTCAGCGGGGCCGATGTGGTTGAACTGCAGAAGGCCGTGGCTGCGATCACCGTTGACCCGCAGGTGATTGATTACGCAGTGCGCATTGTCGCGGCGACACGCAAGTGGCCGGGTATTGCCCTGGGCGCAGGCCCGCGCGGCAGCATTGCTTTGGTGCGTGCAGCACGCGCACAAGCAGTTCTGTCCGGCCGCGACTTCGTTACCCCGGATGACGTCCGTGAAATCGCCAAGCCGGCACTGCGGCACCGCATCGCGCTGGCCCCGGAACTGCAGATCGAAGGCCAGTCCGCCGACGATGCTCTGACCGCCCTGCTCGCCAAGGTGGAGGCCCCGCGCAAGTGAGCAACGCGGCAAGCCCAAGCAGCCTCAACGAAGCCCTTGCTTCAACCCCCTCCCTTGCGTGCGCAGCACGAAGGGGAGGGTTGGGGAGGGGTGCTTGTGCTTTTGCTTTTCCCGCAGCTCTTTCTTCATCAGCACCAACACACCAACCAACCAGGGCCACGCAGTGAGACCGGCTCCCCTACTGATCACCCTGCTGGTGCTGTGGAGCCTGCTCGGCGTGCCAGTGGCCCTGCACTACCTGCCAATGCTGGCATGGACCATCACCGCTGCTGCGATCGCCCTGCTCGCCCTGATCGATCTCCTGCTGCTCTGGCGCAAACCCAGCCCGCAGGTGCAACGCGAGCTCCCCGATTCCCTCGCCTTGGGCGTCGAACGCGAAACCTGGCTGCAGTTGGATTCCTACGGCAAACAACGCGTCGACGTATTCGACCTGCTGCCCGATGGCTGGCACAGCGATGGGCTGCCGCGCCGGTTGAAACTTGGCAAAGCCAGCGAAACCCGTTTCAGCTACCGCTTCACTCCGGCCAACCGTGGCACCTTCGTGTTTGATGGCGTGCACCTGCGCCTGCATTCACCACTGCGCCTGTGGCGGCAACAGCGCACGGTCGGCACACCGCAGACCGTACGCGTCTATCCCAACTTCGCCCCACTTACCCGCTTCGCCTTGCTAAGCGCGGAAATGGCATCACGACTGGTTGGTGCGCACCTGAAGCGGCGTCGCGGTGAAGGCACCGATTTCCATCAGATGCGCGAGTACCGTGTCGGCGACAGCCTGCGCCAGATCGATTGGAAAGCCACTTCGCGCGCGCGCAAGCTGATCTCGCGCGAGTACCAGGATGAGAAGAACCAGCAGCTGGTGATGATGATCGACACCGGCCGGCGAATGATGGCCGACGAAGGCGGTCTGTCGCATTTCGACCACGTGCTCAACGCCTCACTGGTGGTGTCGTATCTGGCGTTGCGCCAGGGCGACGGCGTCGGCCTGTTCGCCAGCGGTGGTGACAGCCGTTGGATAGCACCGAAGCGCGGCATGGGCGCAATCGACAGCTTGTTGCGCGCCAGCTACGACCTGCAGCCCAAGCCTGTTGCCACCGACTATCTTGCCGCGGCCACGGAGCTGTCATTGCGGCAGTCACGGCGCAGCCTGGTGATGCTGGTCACCAACGTGCGCGATGAAGATATCGAAGACTTGTTGGCAGCCGTGCGCCTGCTGCAGAAGCGGCATCTGGTCTGCGTGGCCAGCCTGCGTGAGCGGGAGCTGGATCAGGCCTTGGTGCGCGACGTGGAGACCGTGCCCGAGGCGATACAAGCCGGCGCGATTGCTGCTTACCTGCAGCAGCGCAGCGATGCACATGAAGCACTGCGCAGCCATAGAGTGATGGTATTGGACGTCACCGCTGAAGAATTGCCGGCAGCCTTGGTGGAACGCTACCTCGCAGTAAAGCGCGACGGCCTGCTGTAACCGGCTTCGCGGCTGACGCCGCTCCTACAAAAGCCGGCCCTGTAGTGCCGAGCCATGCTCGGCAGGGGCATCACCGGTAAAGCCTCAGCCGAGCATGGCTTGTATGTTTCTCCTGGCTCCTACGAGGTATGTAGGAGCTAGGGTGGAGGGACCGTCAACATGATATCTGCGGATAGCAGCCGACAGACGAGCCGAGCG
>NZ_JBRRCU010000041.1:0-38890 GCF_056759195.1 Stenotrophomonas sp. STEN083
GGTGGTACCGCACCACGTTGGCTTGCCTACATCGGCGGTCCTCAAAGGCCGCTAGATCCTTTATCGACGTTAAGGTGCGGGATGGGGATCGCTCGGCTCGTCTGTCGGCTGGTATCCGCAGATATCATGTTGACGGTCCCTCCACCCTAGCTCCTACATACCTCGTAGGAGCCAGGAGGAACATACAAGCCATGCTCGGCTGGGGCATTACCGACAAACCCGCCATCGGTTTGTCGGAGCGGCGTCAGCCGCGAAGCCGACACCGTTGGAATCACCAACCGGTCGGCAATCTGATGGAGTGCGAGTTTCGCGGCTTACGCCGCTCCCACAACCCTCAGGTCCGAGGGAAAGCCTGTGCCGAGCATGGCTCGGCACTACCTTGCGGGTCAGGCTACGGCTTCTGCCAAGGCAAGAATCACGGCGCTTTCAACTGCGTCCAGATCCGGCAGCAGCGCGCTTTGCTCACCCAGCAGTACGCGCATATGCACGCCGACCGGCAGGCTTTCTTCCGATGCGTCGGCCAGCAGGCCGTCACGGGGTACCGCGATCAGCTGCGGGAAGGACTGGGTCAGCAAGGCGAAATACGGCAGGTCCGGGTTGCCCCCCAAGGCCTTCAGCACTACTACCTTGTTGTTGCTGGTCACCATTTCATTGCCATGGCCACTGAGCCCGGCATAGGACAGCAGCGGCACGCTCCAGCCGTGCCATGCGATCTGCCCGACCAGCCATGCCGGGGCATTGGCAATCGGCTCGACCGCTACGCGGGACATCATTTCCGCCACCGTCGCGTTGGGCAGCAATACGCGCTCGGTACCGGCCTGTATCAGTACCCCACGGACTTCATCGTTGTTTGCGTAGCTCATCGTCAGTTCCTGGGTCGCGCTGCGGTCACACCGCGCAATGCACAGCCAATTCGGCGGCGAGATATTCCGGATCACCGGCGCTCAAGCCAGCGACAGCCAACTGGCTGGCAGCGGCCGGGTCGTAGCACCCTTCGCCAATCTGTCCCGCCACCCAACCGCCCTTGCCGGCAAACTCCAACACCGGGGCGACCATCGCCACATCAGCGCCACTAAGCAACAGCACCGCACTGCGATCAGGTTGCAGGGTGTGCAGCAGATCGTTGGCTTCCGCGCAGAAGCGCAGGCCCTCAGCAGTCGACTCCACGCCGATAACGTCAGGAAGAATATAGACATCGCCGGGAATCAGGCTTTGACCCGGATCGGCCAAAGTGACCGGCAGCGGCGTTGCCCGCGCCATCTGTTTGACCAGATTGGCATAGCGGCCGCCATCCAGACGCAGCTGCACCAGCACCGGGCGTGCGAAGTCTTCCGGCAGGCCGGCCAGTACGCGGCGCACCGCATCCGGGCCACCAATACCGGCAACCAACAACACCGCGCCATTGCCTTCGGCAGCAGCTTCATCCAGTTCCACCAGCGACAGCTCGCTGTTGAGCAAGCTGGCCAGGGCCGGCGGCGGCTCCGGCGCAGCGCTGGCGACAGGTGAGGCCTTATAACCATCGTCTTCCAGCAGCGACCAGCTGCTGAAATCGCCAATCGGCGCCTTCTTTTCTTCCGCTTCAACCACCACAACAAGCGGCTCCGGCGGCAGCGGCGGTGGCATGCTCGGTTCCGGTGCGGTTGGCAATGACGGCTGCGCCGCCCCTGCGATCAATTCTTCAAACGTCAGCACTTCCGGGCGCGGTTCAAGCGCACTTGCCGGTGCCACATAGATTTCATCGGCGGGCAGGTCGTAGGCCTGCACCTGTGCCTCGTCCAGATGGAACTGCAGCGGTGCATCCACATGCCCGTCGGCCGGTCGCGGTGGCATGCCAGGCTCCAACGCGTTCGCCGGCTCGGCATCTTCATGCTCCAGACCGGGCGGCAACACGTTGTCATGGCCCTGCAGCTTGGCCGCCAGGTGGCGGATCCAGCGCTGTGCTTCCCAGCCCTCGCGACGTGCGGCCAGCTCGGCTTCCTCGAACAACAGAGAGAGGTCTGGTGTTTCCAGCACCGACTCAAGCCGTTCCAGCGCGTCCTCGACCGCCGGTTCCAAGGCGACCAGCACGACCTGTGGCGCAGCCGAGGTCAACGCAGCCGGCTCCAGCTGGTTGGGGTCTTCCTCCAGCACGATGCGACCGCCGGCGGCGACCAGTGCTTCGCGCAGGCGATCACGGGCGGCGCCGGCACGGGCCAGCAGTGCAACCGGCTTGGCAGTGTCGTCAGTCGCGTGCACGGGCGATCCCCAGCAGGTCATAGACATTGCGCATCAAATCCAGCTCCTGGTACGGCTTGCCGAGATAGCGTTGCACGCCGATCTCGAATGCGCGCTGGCGATGCTTGTCGCCACTGCGCGAGGTGATCATCACGATCGGGATGTCCTTGTAGCGCGGATCGGCACGCATCGCGGTGGCCAGCTCGTAGCCGTCCATACGCGGCATTTCGATATCCAGCAGCATCAGGTCCGGGATGCGCTCTTCCAGCTGCTCCAGCGCTTCCACGCCGTCGCGAGCCACCGCTACATCCAGGTTGTGACGTTCCAGCACACGGCCGGTGACCTTGCGCATGGTCAGCGAATCGTCGACCACCATCACCAGCGGCACATGGCGTTGGTTGCTGGTTTCGGTGTGCTCGACCAACTGCTGCGGCTGGGTGAGATGACGACGCACCAGCGGTGCCACGTCCAGGATCACCACCACGTTGCCTTCGCCGGTGATCGTGGCGCCGTAGATGCCCGGCACCGACGCGATCTGCAGGCCCACCGGCTTGACCACGACTTCGCGGTTGCCCAGCACCTGGTCGATCGCAACCGCTGCGCGCAGGTCGCCGGAGCGCACCAGCAGCAGCGGGATCTCGGCCTGGCCTTCGGCCTTGGCAGCAACCTGGCCCACCAGCGTGCCGAGGTTGTACAGGCTGAAATCTTCGCCGTTGTAGTGGTAGCCGCCCTGCCCGGACTCGAAACGCTCGCGGGAGATACGGCCGATACCGCTGACGGATGCCACCGGCACCGCGTAGGTGGTTTCGCCGATGCGGACAAACACCGCCTGGGTGACCGCCAGCGTCTGCGGCAGGCGCAGGGTGAAGGTCGCGCCCTGGCCACGTACAGAGTGGATGTCCACCGAGCCGCCAAGCTGGCGCACTTCGTTGCGCACCACGTCCATGCCCACACCGCGGCCAGCCAGCTGGCTGACCTGTTCGCTGGTGCTGAAGCCGGACGCAAAGATCATCTGGTCCAGCTGGGTATCGTCGATCTGCTCGTCGCTGCCCAACAGCCCACGCTGCTCGGCGCGGCGACGGATCGCCTCGCGGTCCAGGCCGGCACCGTCATCGCCCACTTCCAGCACGATTTCCGAACCTTCGCGGCGCAGACGCAGGGCGATTTCGCCTTCTTCCGGCTTGCCTGCAGCAGCACGTGCGGCCGGCTGTTCCAGGCCGTGCGCAACCGAGTTGCGCAGCATGTGCTCCAGCGGCGCGACCATGCGATCCAACACGTTGCGATCGAGTTCGCCGTGGGTGCCTTCCAGCTTCAGGTGCACCTGCTTGTCGGTTTCCTGCGCGGCCTGGCGCACCACGCGACGCAGGCGCGGCACCAGTCCGTCGAACGGCACCATGCGCGCACGCATCAGGCCATCCTGCAGTTCCGAGCTGACACGCGACTGCTGCTGCAGCAAGGTGTCGTAGTTGCGCGACAGATCGTCCAGCACACCTTGCAGACCGCCCAAGTCGGCCGCCGATTCGTTCAGCGCACGGCTGAGCTGCTGCAAGGTCGAGAAACGATCCAGTTCCAGCGGATCGAAGGTCTGGTCGGCCTGCTCATGCTCGCGGCGGTAACGCGCCACGATCTGCGCTTCGGTTTCCAGATCCAGACGACGCAACTGGTCACGCAGACGCGCGTTGGTACGGTCCAGCTCGGCCATGGCGCCACGGAATGCGCCCAGCTGCTGTTCCAGACGCGAGCGGTAGATCGCCACTTCACCGGCGTGGTTGACCAGGCTGTCGAGCAGGTCGGCGCGTACACGCACCTGTTCCTGTCCGCGCGGCGCGCCTTCTTCTTCGTTACCGGCCTGCTCTTCGCGCAGCGGTGCCGACAGCGGCTCGATCGCTGCCAGCGGCTGCGGCAGCACGTCGGCGGCAGCAACATTTTCCGGGGCCGATTCGAGCGCGCTGACAGCTGCTTCAACCGGTGCCTGCGCGGCTTCGGCGCGACCATCGGTGCGCGCTTCGAAGGCCTCGATCAGGTCGGTCGGCATCACTACCGCGCGATGCTCGCCGGTACGGATCAACAACTGGTGCAGACGATCGAAACCACGCTCCAGCAGCTGCACATCAGCACGGGTGATTTCGGTGCGGTTGGCGGCGACAGCCTCCAACAGCGACTCGATGCCATGGCCAAGATCGCCGATGGCATTGATGCCGGCCATACGTGCGCCACCCTTGAGGGTGTGCAGGTCACGCTGCAGGCCGGCCAGCGCTTCGCGGTCTTCCGGCGCCGCGCGCATGTCGTTGACCAGACCATCGCAATGGTCGAGCAGGTCCTTGCCTTCCTCGACAAAGATATCAACCAGCTCGCGATCCAGGTCGGCGAAGTTCAGCGGCCCGGCGTCCAGTTCGTGCACCACAGGCGCGGCAACCGTTGCCTCAGCCTGTTCCGGCAACGCTGCAGTCAGCGGTGCCAGCACCGCCTTGGCGAGGACCAGGGTTTCAACGGCGGCTGGCACAACAACATCGCTAGCAGGCACATCATCAAGCTGTGCGGCCTCCTCAAGCTGCTCGGCCTCTTCAATCGCCACCGCGTCCTCGACCGAAGCATCTTCTTCGCTCGAAGCAGCCTCTTCGATCACGGCGATCTGTTCGACAGCGACTTCTGCCTCTACTTCAGCTTCAGCCTCTACTTCAGCTTCTACTTCAGCCTCTACTTCAGCTTCAGCCTCTACTTCAGCTTCTACTTCAGCCTCTACTTCAGCTTCTACTTCAGCTTCTGCCTTTGCCTCTGCCTCTGCTTCGGCTTCGGCTTCGGCTTCGGCTTCATCAACAGATTCCGGCTCCAACGCTGCATCCACAACCGGCGCATCGCCAATCGCAGCAACATCATCGGCCTGGGCCGCGTCGATCGATGCCGGTACGGCAGTGTCATCGATGACTGCGTCCTGCTCCGCTGCGATGTCAGCCTGTTCAACTGCTTCCGTTACCAGCAGCTCGCCTTCTTCAGTCTGTTCGGCCGGGTTTGATGCCTCGGCTTCGGCGTCAGTCGAACCCAGCTGCGCTGCGCCGACGGCAACTGCAGTCGCACCGGTAGCGATGGCCAGGGCGCGTGCGATCACGCTGTCGCGATCATCCAGACCACTGGACGCTTCCAGAGCGGCCGACTGGTTCGGCAGATCGTCTTCGACCTGCGTGTCGACCGCTTCGGTTGCAAATGCGGCATCCGCATCATTGCCGGCAGCCTGCTCGGAATCGATCTCGTCAGCTTCGACAGCGCGTTGCGGATCAGTCGCTTCTGCGGCCTGCTCCGGCTCCTCGGCGTCGTCTGCAACACCCCAGGTCGAGGCCCGCACGGCGTCATAGTGATCCTCGGCCTCGACGGTTTGCTGCGAAACAGCCGGTTCGATGACTTCAGCCGATTCGGCGATTTCGATCTGTCCAGCCACTTCATCAACGCCAACCACGTCGACCAACTCACTCTCGCCAGCAGCGTCGACCGGCTCCGACAGAGACGCAGCAGCAACGGAATCAGCACTCTCGGCTAGTTCAAGCGCGCCGAGCCCGGCAACGTCGGAAACGTCGGCAGCAGCCAGCAGGAACTCCGGTTCCGCGGCTGCGACTGGCAGCTCGGCGGTTTGCACCGATGCCACGCTGCCAGGCGTCTCATCCAGCAAGCCGGAGTCGAAGTAGGCAGACAGGTCTTCCGTGCCAACCGACTCGGAATGAACATTGCTGCCCAGCGAAGCTGCCGTCTGCAAAGCCACTGCGTCGTCAGCAACAAACTCGTCTTCGGCCTGCATCGGCGGCCACTTACCATCCGGCAAGGCATCAACCAAGGCCTGCAGCCGTTCGGCCACGCCCGGGAACGCCGGGATGCGTGGCGAGGGCGCGCGCAAAGCAGCAATCGTGGTGTGCACCGCCGCCGCCATCTGCGCAAGCGCATCCACGCCCGCAGCAGTCGGCGTAACCGCCGCCGCCAGCGAACGCTTGACGAAGGTTTCCGCCGGGCTGGTGATCTGGGTGATCACCGGCACATCGGTCATCGCGAAGGCACCGCTCATGGTGTGCACGGCGCGCAACAGGTCTTCGGAAACCGGCTGCGGCTGTGCAACCGAGCCAGCCAGCCAGGTATTGACTGTGACCAGATGCGCACCGATCTCGGCTTCGAGAATCTCGCGCAGCACCTCGTCCACCGACGCAGGAGTACCCTCGGCGTCGTCGATTTCGGCGGCTGCGGCAAGCTCGCTTTCCGTCGCAACCTCAACGATCTCGGCTGCCGCTGCCGGCACCACTTCGTCAACCGGCGCGGCGGCTGCAACAGCGCTGACACCGGTCACGTAGAACGCTTCTTCGCCTGCGGCAACGCGGTCAGCCACATCCTGCATGCCCAATAGATCGGACTGGATGCTGCCAACACCACGCAGCGCGGCGTTCAATTCCGGCAATACGTCATAGGCCTGCGTCACCGCGGCCATGACGGCCGGGCTGGCAGGACGGCTGCCGTCGAGCACGCGGTTGAGCATGCTCTCGATCTTCCAGCTGAACTCACCCAGGGTACGTGCACCCACCAGTCGGCCACTGCCCTTCAGCGTATGGAATACCCGGCGCACTGGGCGCAGGCGTTCCATGTTTGCAGGCGCAGCGCGCCATGCGGGCAGCAGATTGCCCAGATTCTCGAGCTCTTCGTCGAACTCCTCGATGAAGACTTCTCGAATATCCTGATCGATTACATCGCCGCCATCGATGAAGCCGCCTTCAAGCTGCTGTACCGGCGCGGAGGTGCGCGTTGGCGCGGCTGCGCTGGCAGCAGTTGCCGCCACCTCAGCCGTCGCCGGTCCCGGCTGCAGCGATTCAGGCATTGCGAAAGGATCGAAGGACTCGGCAGCCGCATCAAGCTGTGCCATGAACGCAGCAGTTTCCATATCCAGCTTGGACACGGCTTCGGCTGGCACGGACACCGGTTCAATCGCTGCGGATACCGGCTGGATCGGCGCGTCGGCCAGCTCCCACTCGTTGCCGACCGGTGCCTGCACTGCAGTTGCGCCTTCGATCGACGGGTTAACGGTTTCGAGCTCCGGGCTGAAGAACACATCCGCGTCGGCAAACTCGATGTTAACCAGCTCGGCATCAGCCGAGCCGTTGCTGCCGGTCTCCGCTGTGGGCGTTGCCTCGGTATCGGTATCGTCCAGCGTCAGCAGCAACGCGTCGAAACGATAGCTGTCATTCGCGCCAGCAAGCGCTGTGTCCTCGGCAGCGACCGGATCAAAACTGGTGGCAAACGCCGCCGGCGCTTCAACTCCAAACGAAGCCGTGGACTCTTGGCCTTCAAGCACCATCGGCGCCAGAGTAAAGCTGCTTTCAGCGGCGTCCGATGTCTCGGCGGCAACTGGATCAAACGCGGAGATCTCTGCTGCGACTTCCGTTGCCTGCGCTGCAAACGCTGCAGGCGCGTCCACGGCCTGGACCGGGGTTGCCACGGCGTTGATCGCCGCGCCAAACACCAAGGGGTAATCGGTGACGACTGCCTGCGGTTTTGCTTCCGCTTCCAGTGGCGGCAACGGCGGCGGCAATACCGGCGCGGCGATCACCGGCGCTTGCTCAACAACCGGCGATTCTTCGGCCGCTGCCTCGATAATTTCAGTCCGCGCTGCGACCGCATCGGCCGCTGCCGTATCGACTACCGCGGCACTAGCGCCATCAGCAACAGGCACGGCGGCAACTTCTGCAGCAACCGGCTCGACGGCGGTACTGTCGGCCACGGCGTGCAGCGAAGGAATCGGCCAGTAACGCAGCGTTTCCAGGCTGGTGCGGGTGATATCGAGGATTTCCTCACGGCCTGGGCGACGATCGCGCAGGGCTTCCAGGAAGTACTCCAGGCTGGCCATGGCGTCGGCCAGGGTGTCGAGCTGGCGCCCACTGGGGATGCGCTGGCGTGCGATCAATTCGACGTCGATGTACTGACGCACGGCCTGCAGGTAGTCGGCAGGCACCGGCATTTCCAGCATGCGCAGCGCACCGGAGACCTCACCGAGCAGGCGCGGCACTTCGGCCAGGCGTGCGTGGTCCCAATTGGTCTCGATGAAGGCCACAAACGATTCGCGCGCAGCAGTGAAGTTGGCAATGGCTTCATGCGCCAGCACTTCCACGGTACGGCGGGTCTCCACCGAACCAGCATCATCGTCACCGCCGACATTGGCGCCCAGGTGGGCGACCTGCTCGTCCAGCGATGCGTCCACATAGAGCAGCGCGCCGGCGATATCCAGCAACAGGTTGTCGTCGATCTGACGCGTGCCGTTGACGACTTCGTGCAACGAATCGCGCTGCTGGGCGACGATGCCACGGGCAACGCCCAGACCCATCACGCCCAAGGTATCGGAGACGGCACCCAGCTCATTGACCTGCACCTGCAGATCGGCCGGATTACCATCCATACGCATATGCAGATCGAGCGCATCCTTGATGCGCATCAGTTCTTCTTTGACTGCACTGCCGACGGTGTCAAGCAATTCGCGGTTGCGTCCGCTCAAACTGCCACGTGCGTGCTCCAGCTCATCCGGACTGGCGTCGCTGGCATCGGGATTGAAGGCGAACAACACGCTCTCATTGATGCCTTCAGCGCCGCGTGCAGCACGGATGTCGTTGAGCAGCGGCAGCAGCACGATCGGAATATCGCGGTGGCCGTTCTGCAGGCGCTCCAGATAATCGGGCAGCAACACGGTGCCACGCATCAGCGTGGCACAGGCTTCATCGCGATCAGGAACGCCGCCGTCGCGCACCGCATTGGCCAGCAGCTCCAACTCCTCGGCAACCATCGCCGGCGCATACAGCTCAACCATCCGCAGCGTGCCTTGCACCTGGTGCAGGTAACCGGCGCAGAAGCGCATGCGGCTGGTATCGCTGGGATCTTCCACGAACGCTTCGACCTCATTGCGCACCTGGCGCAGGGTCTCGTCCAGCTCGGGCTTTACCCAACCCAGAGCTGCGTGGCTCATCGCATCGCGCAAGGTACTCATCGCACTCCCCCGTGCAGCATCAATTGCATGCCGTCCGGGCGGCCCTGCGTTGCGTTGTGACGAAACTTCATCTGCTGATTCCTCTGCATCCCCGCCCGATCAGTCCGTTCAGGCCGGCAACTTGAAGTCGGCCACCGAACGGCGCAGCTCTGCCGCCAGCTGGTTCAACTGCCCCAACGAGTCGGCGGTCTGCCCGGCACCCTGCGAGGTCTGACCGGTAATCTGCCGGATCACGCCCATCGTCTGGGTGATGTCGGTAGCTGCCGAGGCCTGCTGGTTGGCGGCGATGGAGATGCTCTTAATCAAGTTGTTCAGTGCGTTGGACACGCGCTCGATTTCGGTCAGTGCGGTACCGGCGTCTTCGGCCAGGCGCGCACCGGACACCACTTCGGCGGTGGTCTGTTCCATCGAGGTGACCGCTTCGTTGGTATCGGCCTGAATCGCCTGCACCAGACCTTCGATTCGACGGGTTGCGCCGGAGGTACGTTCTGCCAGGCGCTGCACTTCGTCGGCCACCACAGCGAAACCACGACCGGCTTCGCCGGCCGAGGCTGCCTGCACGGCGGCGTTCAATGCCAGGATGTTGGTCTGCTCGGAAATGTCGTTGATCAGTTCCACGATCGAGCCGATTTCCTGCGAGGACTCACCCAGGCGCTTGATGCGCTTGGAGGTTTCCTGGATCTGGTCACGGATCTGGTCCATGCCCTGAATCGTCTGGCGCACCACGCCGGCACCCTCGGTCGCGATGACCACCGAGCGTTGTGCCACTTCGGCCGATTCGGTGGAGTTGCGAGACACCTGCTCAATGGAGGTGGCGATTTCGCCGATACGGTCCGAGGCGCTGGTGATTTCGTCGGCCTGGTGGCCTGCGGCTTCGGCCAACTGCATTGCCGTTGCCTGGGTTTCCTGTGCCGACACCGCCACCTTGGAGGAGATGTCGTTGATGGTTGTCACCAGGTGGCGCAGTTCGTCCACGGCGTAGTTGATAGCGTCGGCGATGGCGCCGGTCATGTCCTCGGTCACCGACGCCTTTACCGTCAGGTCACCTTCACCGAGTGAGCTGATTTCGTCCAGCAGACGCATAATCGCTTGCTGGTTGCGGCTGTTGAATTCCACCTGGGTCTGGTAACGCACGTCCTGCTCACGCGAACGGGTACGCACCGTGCTCCACACGAAGCCAATGATCGACAACACCGACAGGCCGCCGAAGATCACGCTCCACCAGAAGTTCGGGAAGATGCGGGTGTCACGAGCCGAACCGAAGGCCGAGAACGCGTCGAACAGCTTGCGGCTGCTCTGCAGCATCTTGTCCGAACCGGTAGCCAGTGCGGCTGCGGAGGATTGAGCGGCGAACAGGTTGCGCGAGCTAGCCAGAATGGCGTCGGCGTCCTTCTTCATCTTTGCCCACTGGTTGGCCGATTGCTCCAGGGCAACCTGTGCATTGGCGTTGCGCACGGCGGCAATGCCCATTTCCTCATTGCCATTGCGCAAGCCTTCCAGCACCTGGGTGAACACCACCATGTCGCGTGCCAGCGCATCGCCGGCCCCGCTTGCGCCGGCACCGCCCGCGCGGATTTCGGTCACGCGACGGGCCATGGTGCCCACCACAACGACCTGCTGCAGGCCGTTGTAGACCTGCGAGGACTGGGCGCCACCGGCGGTCATCGCACGCACCACTTCGTTCAACTGCGCCTGCAGCTGCGGTACCGCGCCGACGAAGGCGTCGGCGTTACCGGCCAATGCCAGTACGGCCGGCTCGGAGGCAACGATCTGCTCGGCATTCTTGGACAGCGGCTTCCAGGTATCCACCAGCGCGCTCAACGGGCCGGACACGCCGGTCTCGTTTCCGTAACGGCCCTGCAACTCGCTGACCGTACTTTCCACCTTGCTGCGCGTGTCCTTGAAGGCTGCGTAGCTTTCGCGGCTACCGGCCACGGCTTCACGGCCCTGGTTGGCCAGCTGCTGTGACAGCACCTGCAGATCGGCGGCGCCGGTACTGGCACCGGCCAATCGGCTGCCCTGGTAGGTCGCCACGCCGGTGTTGGCACCGAACACGACCATCGAGAGCACCAACAAGCCCAACCAGAAGTTGGTGCTTACATTGCCAAGCTTGCCAGCCTTGGCGCCTTCAGGAGCAGTACTCATCGTTCGACCTCGGTCTTGATACGAAGAGGCAAGCGCGCCAATCAGGCGGCCGCTTGCCGGAATTCAGGAGTGCGGGAAAGCAATGAAAGCGAAAAAACACCCCAGTCACGGCCTTCATCATGGAAGGCGCGCTCAACGAAATGTGCATAGCGGCCTTGGGCAATATCACCGGCAGGCACCTGCATCGGTGCCTCGAAGCTGCGCTGGCCATACAACTCGTCGATCACCAGCGCCACGTCGCCGCCGCTCTGGCGCATGATCAACACGCGCTGGCCTTCCTGTGGCGGCGTACGCTCACCTTCCAGGAAGTTCTTCAGATCCACCACCGGGAACAGGTTGCCGCGCAGGTTGCCCACGCCCAGCAACCAAGGCTGCGCGCCGGGAACCGGGGTGACCGGCGGCATGGGCACGATTTCCACCACTTCGCGGAAATCGGAGACCAGATGCCGGCTGCCAACGCGGTAACCCACGCCACGCCAGACATCCTGGGAAAAGCTGCGCTCAGGCAGCTGTACCGCGTGCGCCAGACTGCGGCGTTCGTAGGCCTCAAGGATGTCGAATGGAGAAAGCATCAACCCACCAGTTTGTTGATCCGCGCGATCAAATCATCCTCGCGCGGCGGCTTGACGATGTAATCGCTGGCGCCTTGACGCATGCCCCAGGCCTTGTCGGTTTCCATGCCTTTGGTGCTGACGATCAACACCGGAATAGCACGGGTGGCCTCGTCACGCGACAGCGCGCGGGTGGCCTGGAAACCACTCATGCCCGGCAACACCACGTCCATCAGCACCAGCTGCGGAGCCTGCTCACGGGCAATCTTCAGGCCGTCCTCGGCGTTGTCAGCCGACAACACCTCGTGCCCAGCCTTGAGCAGCCACTGTGTAAACACCGCCCTGTCGGTCGGTGAGTCCTCGATCAAAAGAATTCGAGCCATTTTGTGCCTTTCCCCCTGGTCAGGCGTTGACGTATGTGCGGATGGCACCTAGTAGTTCGTCGCGGGTAAATGGCTTGGTGAGGTATTGCTCGGAACCGACGATGCGGCCACGGGCTTTGTCGAACAGGCCATCCTTGGACGACAGCATGATCACCGGCGTCGACTTGAACAGCTGGTTGCCCTTGATCAGCGCACAGGTCTGATAGCCATCCAGCCGCGGCATCATGATATCGACGAAGATGATCTGCGGTTGCTGATCGGCGATCTTGGCCAACGCTTCGAAACCGTCAGTGGCGGTAACGACCTCGCAACCTTCACGTTTGAGCAGTGTTTCAGCCGTGCGCCTGATGGTCTTCGAATCATCGATGACCATCACCTTCAGCCCTGCGAGTTCCCCACCCGCAGCCATGTTTTCAACCATTTTTGTTCCCCGAACGCGCGACCGATACCGGGTGCGATATTGCCGCGAAAGCGCATCTATATCCCAGCCCAGCCGCGAACTGTCAAGCGATGCCCGCAGGACTTGGCTGATCCTCAATGTAATGTGACCCGCATCTCAATAAAAGCGCAACGCCATTCAGCCTCAGCGTTCCGCTTTCCGCGCTGTGCGACCCCGCCATGAACGGCTAACATTCTCCTCAAGATCTGCTGGATTCAAGCTATGCCTTTAGACGTCATCGTGGTGATGGACCCCATCGCCGACATCAAGATCGCCAAGGACACCACCTTCGCCATGCTGCTGGAAGCCCAGCGTCGTGGTCACCGGCTGCACTATGTGCGCCCCGGCGGGCTGTCACTGCATGGCGGCCAGGCGCAGGCCGAAGTTGCCCCGCTGCAGGTGCGCGACGACAAGGCCGGCTGGTTCAGCCTGGGCGAGTTCGCAGCGCTGGCGTTCGGCCCGGGCCAGATCGTACTGATGCGCAAGGACCCACCATTCGATGGCGAATACCTGTACGACACCCACATCCTCAGCGTCGCCCAGCAGGCCGGCGCCACCGTGGTCAACGACCCGCAGGGGCTGCGTGACTTCAACGAGAAGCTGGCCGCATTGCTGTTTCCGCAGTGCTGCCCACCGACCCTGGTCAGCCGCAATGCACGCGAACTCAAGGCTTTCGTGCTTGAACACGGCCAAGCCGTGCTCAAGCCGCTGGACGGCATGGGCGGGCGCTCGATCTTCCGCAGCGGCACCGGCGATCCGAATCTCAACGTGATCCTGGAGACGCTGACCGATGGCGGCCAGCACCTGGCCCTGGCGCAGCGCTTTATCCCCGACATCACCGCCGGCGACAAGCGCATCCTGCTGATCGACGGCGTACCGGTGGACTATTGCCTCGCGCGTATCCCGCAGGGCGACGAATTCCGCGGCAATCTCGCCGCTGGCGGCCGCGGCGAAGGCCGTCCGCTGAGCGAGCGCGACCGTTGGATTGCCGCCCAGGTCGGCCCGGAAATGAAACGCCGCGGCATGCGTTTCGTCGGTCTGGACGTGATTGGCGACTACCTGACCGAGGTCAATGTCACCAGCCCCACCTGCGTGCGCGAGCTGGATGGGCAGTTCGGCCTGAACATCGCTGGCCAGTTGTTTGATGCGATCGAGGCTGGCCTGGCCTGATGTATTCCCAGCCTGACGTGTTGCCCGCGGCACCGCGGGTCAGCGAACAACAACGGCTGACCGCCACCCTGGTGCTGTCCACGCTGGTGCATGGCTTGCTGATACTCGGAGTGGGCTTTGCAGTCAGCGACAGCGCTCCGCTGGTACCCACACTCGATGTGATCTTCAGCCAGACCAGCACGCCGCTCACGCCCAAGCAGGCCGACTTTCTGGCCCAGGCCAATCAGCAGGGCGGCGGCGACCACGACAACGCACAACGCCCACGCGATTCCCAGGCAGGCATCGTGCCGCAGTTGCAGAACGGGCTGGCACCGGTACCGCTGCAGGCGCAGAGCGCGGCAGCGCCACCGCCGCCGCAGGCGCGCATCATTACCAGCACCCAGGGCAAGGACCCGGTTGCGACCGCACAGACCCAGCCCTTGCCGGATCGCCCCGATGCCAACGCACCGATGAGCGCACGCGAACAACGCGATGCAGCAATGGCGCGGCTGGCAGCCGAGGTGCATCTGCGTTCGGAGCAATACGCCAAACGCCCCAACCGCAAGTTCGTTTCGGCCAGCACCCGCGAGTACGCCTATGCCAACTACCTGCGCGCCTGGGTCGACCGCGCCGAGCGCGTCGGCAACCTGAATTATCCCGACGAAGCGCGCCAGCGCCGGCTTGCCGGGCAGGTGGTGATCACCGTTGGCGTGCGCCGCGACGGCAGCGTTGAAAGCAGCCGCGTGCTACGCAGCAGCGGCGTGCCCCTGCTGGATGCCACCGCCCTGCGCGTGATCGAGCAGGCGCAGCCGTTCCCGGCATTGCCCGAGACCAAGGACGACATCGACATCCTGCAGGTCACCCGCACCTGGATGTTCCTGCCCGGCGGGCAGTTGCACGACGATCGCTGAGCCGATTTTTTGTAGGAGCGGCGTAAGCCGCGAAACTCGTACATTCCCAGGTCGCAATCAGGCCGGTAGTTCAGACAACACCGGCTTCGCGGCTTACGCCGCTCCTACAAAACCCAGCGGATCTCAGCGCTTGGAATCGCGCAACGCCTGCTGTTCGATCAGGGTCAGCGCGACGTTGTCGCGCAGATAGGCCGGCTGCACCAGCTCCGGAGCGATGGCTTCGCCGCGCAGCATTGCCGGCACGGCGATCTTCAGCACATCGGCAGCACTTGGCAGGGCCTGCACATCCACGCTACTCAGACGCGACTGCAGGCGCGCGCTCAACACGCCCTCGCCTGCTGCAAAGCCAGTGCCAACGCCGGCCCAGAGGCTGTCATCGGCTGGCAACTGCACGCCATCCGGCGCAACCAGCAGCTCACGCTCCTGTAACTGTAGTTCGCCATCGGCATCACGCAGATAGCGCGCCACGTACAACTCACCCATGCGTGCATCAATGCACGCAAGTACGCGTGGCGCATCAGCCGGCGCACGCAGCGCCAAGGTCTGCAGGGTCGATACCGGCAGCAACGGCCGGTCCAGCGCCAAGGCAATGCCTTGGGCGATGGCGATTGCCAAACGCACGCCAGTGAACGCACCCGGCCCACGGCTCAGCGCGATGGCGTCCAGCTGGTTGCGGGCAATACCGGCTTCAGCCAGCAACTGCTCCGCCCATGGCAGGCTCAGCTCGGCATGCCGGCGCGGCGCTACTTCAAACCGCTCCAACACCTGCCCATCCACATACAGGGCAACGGAACAGGCTTCGGTGGCGGTTTCAAAGGCAAGCAGCTTCATGGCATCACATCAGGAAAGGGAAAACGGCGGCGCTTCGGAGCCAGCGTCGACCGAGGGCGTCGCGCTGGCGGAAACCTCCTCCGGCGCCCATTGTCGCGCAAAGAAGGCCTGCACATCGGCCAGCGCGCGGGTGCGGCGGAATGGCGGCAGTGAATCCAGGAAGATCCGGCCGTAGCCGCGCGACAGCAGACGCGGGTCGCACAGCACAAGTACGCCGCGATCGGTCTCGCTGCGGATCAGCCGGCCCACGCCCTGCTTGAGCGCGATCACCGCCTGCGGCAGCTGCTCATCGCGGAACGGATTGCCGCCCTGGCGGCGGATCGCATCCAGCCGCGCTTCGAACACCGGATCATCAGGCGCAGCAAACGGCAGCTTGTCGATCACCACCACGCTCAGCGCATCACCGACCACGTCCACGCCTTCGCGGAAGCTGGCCGCGCCCAGCAGCACGCCATTGCCCGACTCACGGAAACGCTGCAGCAGGCTGGCGCGTGGCGCCTCGCCCTGCACGAACAGCGGCCACGGGCCATCACGCAGCGCATCGGCGGCCTCACGCAACGCACGGTGCGAGGCAAACAACAGGAACGCCCTGCCCCGCGATGCTTCGAGCACTGGCCGCAAGGTTGCAATCAAGGCCGCGCCATAACCACGCGCCGCCGGATCGGGCAGTTGCTGCGGCAGATAGCACAGCGCCTGTTGCTGCCAATCGAATGGACTGGGCTGGACCAAGGTATCTGGGTCATCCAGGCCCAAACGCTTGGACAGATGTTCGAAGCCACCATCGACGGTCAAGGTGGCCGAGGTGAATACCCAGGCCGCCATCGAGCGCAGGCGGTGCTCTCGCAGCGGGCCGGATACATCCATCGGTGTGCGCTGGCAACGGAAACCGCGCGGTGTCAGTTCGTACCACAGCACATCGTTGCCATCGTCGACGGGAAACAGCGAGTCGCTGACCGGTGGCGCGACACCCTCTCCCGGCGCGACTGCAACCTCATCGATATCCCACGCATCGACCGCGCCACTGTCGCCGTCATCCAACCAGCGTGACAATCGCGACACACCTTCCAGCGCGCGGGCATGGCAGGCATCCAGCCCCGGCGAGGCTTCGCGCACAAAACTCAGTGCATCGCGCAGCTGCGCCATCGCCGCAGCGACCGCATCAAAGCCTTCCGCCACCGCCGGCACCGCAAGAGCGCGCCAACGGGTACCACGTTGCGGCAGTTTTTCCATCGCCTCGCGCAGTTCGCGCAAGGCCAGTTCAAGCGTCGCCACCGGTTGCTGCAAGGTGGCCTGCGCGCCAGCGACGCTGCGGCATTCGGCCATGCAGTCGCGCGCCAGCTCCTGCCACGGGCGCATGCCGAAGCCTTCCCCAAAGAAGTTGGCCGCAAGCTCGGGCAGCTGGTGCGCCTCGTCGATGACAAAGGCCTGCGCGCCGGGCAGGATTTCGCCAAAGCCTTCCTGCTTCAGTGCCAGATCGGCGAGCAGCAGATGGTGATTGACCACCACCAGATCGGCTTCCTGCGCCCGCTGCCGCGCCTGCACAACAAAACAATCGCCCCAGAACGGACAATCGGTTCCCAGGCAGTTGTCCACCGTTGAGGTGACCATCGGCAGCAACGGCGAATCATCGGCCAACCCATCCAACTCGGCCATGTCGCCATACTGGGTACGACCTGACCAGGTGAGGATGCGCTGGAACTGCGCCACCTGCTCGGTCGAAGTAAAACGGGGCTCGCCGCGCGCCTGATCCAGGCGATAGCGGCACAGATAATTCGCGCGCCCCTTCAACAAGGCAGCGCGATGACCGACGCCCAATGCGGTACGCACGCGCGGCAGATCGCGGTGGTAGAGCTGGTCCTGCAGCGCGCGGGTACCGGTGGAGACGATGGTCTTCAAACCGGACAGCAAGGCCGGCACAAGATAGGCGTAGGTCTTGCCGGTGCCGGTGCCGGCTTCAGCCAGCAGCACATCGCGCTGCTGGAAGGTCTCGGCGATGGCCCCGGTCAGGCGCAGCTGGGCAGGCCGCGGCACAAAGGCATCGAGCTGACGCGCAAGCGCGCCGCCTTCACTGAGTGCTTCGCAGCTGGCGGTGACTAGGGAAGACATGGTTCAAGCGTTGGCAATGGTGACTCGAGAATGGGCAATGGAGGTAAGCCGCGATTGGAACGCTGATCGCGCCATGACGATGACGGAGTACCTCTTCGCCCGATGATCAGGCGCTTCCATTCCCTATTCCCGACTCCCGGTTCCCGGCGTGCTCAAAAGCGCTTGATCCCCGGCACCGTGCAGCCTTCGATCTGCGCATGCGCGGAGACGGCGTTTTCTTTTTCGGCACGGGCCAGACGCGATTGTTCGATGGTGGCCCAGTGGCGACGACACAGCGGACCAGTACGCGAACCCAGATCCACGGCTTTTTTGGCCAAGGTCTCGGCACGGGGCCAGTCAGCCTGCAGCAGCGCTATTTCGGCGCGTTCCTGCAGGATGCCCGGGTCATCGCTCACCTGCAGCAGTGCTTCGTTCAGAGCTTCCGCCGCGCCAGCCAGATCGCCGGCCTTGCGCTTGGCGATCGCGGTCTGGCGCAGATCGTCGACCTGCGCATCGCGCAGCGGCTGTACCGTCAGTTCGGTGTCGTCGACACCGGCGATGGCATCCACCGCAGCCAAACGCTGGGCCGGCGTGGTGTTGTCGACCACCGCCGGCTTTGCTGCTGGTGGTGCGCTGACGCAGCCTGCAAGAGACAGAGAAGCTGCAGTAGCAAGCAGCGCGTAGCGGATCAAAGACTTGGTATTCATGGACGGGATTATCGCGCAGGCGTCTGCGCAGCGGGGGGAGCGGCTGGTTCAGGTTCCTTGCGATCCAGGCCCAACCAACCACGCCAGCCGCCGCCGGACTGCTCCTGCGCCCCCTCGGCCCCCTCTTCCAGCGGCACTTCGGCGGGCACCGCACAAGGCACGTATTGCGGCGCATAGCCAACCACGAACGGGAAACGGCGCGCGCCCGGGCAGGATTCGTCGGTGGCATTGCTGCCTGCCGCTTCCACGTACTGCCAATCCAGCCCCTTGTTGTTCACGTGCAGCGCCTTGCTGGGCAGGTTGCGGAATATCCCCGACCACACCCGCATCGCCCCGGAAGCACCAAACAAACCGGTCTGCTCGTTCTGGTCGTTGCCCATCCAGATCACCGCCAGATGATCGCCGGTATAACCGGCATACCAGCTGTCGCGGCCGTCGTTGGAGGTACCGGTCTTGCCAGCGGCCTGCAGCCGTGACAGGCCTGCGGCGTTCAAACCGGAGGCAGTGCCGCTGGAGACCACTTGTTGCAGACCAACGCTGATCAGGTTGGCGGCGATCGAGTCGCCCTCCTGTGCCGGTGCCGGGCTCTTGTCATAGCGCTTGAGCAGCTTGCCCTGCGCATCGACCACCCCACGCACCGCATGCAGCGGCTGGATTTCACCACCGGAGGCAAGGAACTGGTACAGCTGGGTCATGCCGTACGGACTCTGGTCGGTGGAACCGAGAATCACCGCCGGATTGGACTCGGCCTTGAGCCCGGCCAGGACATTCATCAGCTGGGTCAGCCGTTCCGGACCGACCTGCATGCCAACGCGCACCGTGGCCTGGTTGTAGGAACGGGCCAGGGCATCGATCAAACGCACCGTGCCATGACTGCGGTTGTCGGCATTGCCCGGCGTCCAGTTGCGGCCGCGGCTGAGCTTGACCGTTACTGGTGAATCGTCGACCCAGCTGGCCAGCGAGTAGCGATCCGGCTGCGCCAATGCCAGCAGGTAAACGAAAGGCTTGAGCAGCGAACCAACCTGCCGCTGCGCGTCGATGGCGCGGTTGAAGCCCGGCTCGGACACATCACGGCTGCCGACCACGGCCAGTACGTCACCGTTGTGCACGTCGGTCACTACCAGACCGGCCTGCAGCTCCGGGCGGCGCTTGTTTTCCAGCGCTTTGATGGTGTGCGCCACCGCGCCCTCGGCATAGGCCTGGGCCGATGGCGACATGCCGGTGAATACATTCAAGCCGGCGCCTTGCAGCACGTTTTCCGGGTAGTCGTTACCCAGCTGGCGGCGTACCAGATCCACATAGGCCGGAAAGCGGTTGGCGGCGGCAATACCTGCCGTCTTGGATACGCCCAGCGGCGCCTTGAGGGCACGCTGATACTCGGCGTCGTCAATCAATTTGTTTTCGTGCAGCTTGCCCAGCACGAAGTTGCGGCGGTCCAGCGCATTCTCGGGGTTGCGCCGTGGGTCGTAGAACGATGGGCCTTTGACCAGACCGATCAACAACGCGATCTGCTCGCTGCTCAGCGAATTGAGGTCACGGCCAAACCAGAACTCGGCACCGGACGACACCCCGTGGATGGCCTGCTTGCCGCGCTGGCCCAGGTAGACCTGGTTGAGGTAGGCCTCAAGGATGGTGGACTTGTCGTAGCGCGCTTCCATGATCAGCGCGTACAACACCTCGTTGAACTTGCGGGTGATCGTCTGTTCCTTGCCAATGCCAAGCAGGCCACTGCGGGCCAGCTGCTGGGTCAAGGTGCTGGCGCCCTGCTTGGTCTCACCACCGCTACGAATCGTCACCCACACCGCGCGCGCGATACCGCTCAGATCGATGCCGTGATGACGGGCAAAGTCCTTGTCTTCCACCGCCTGCAGGCCGGTGACCAGCAGCTCGGGAACTTCACCCACCCGCACCAGCCGACGTTCTTCCTGCTTCTGCCCGTACAAGGTGGCGATGCGTGCCGGGTCCAGTCGCGCGGCTTTCAGCGCCTTGCGGCTGCCGGCATCACGCAATGAAGCCACCTGACCGCCGGAAACCACCACATCAACCTTGCGCGCGGCGACATGGCCATCAACGTCGACATAGCCGCGGCTGGAAATACTGAAGCTGCCGCCCTGCACCTTATAAGTGCCGGGGCTGTTGCCGGCACCGTCATCGCGGTAGCCGGAAGCCGCCAGCTCGGTCTTGAGGGTATTGGTGTTCATCGCCGTGCCCGGGCTGAGCACCAGCGGCCGCGCATAGACGCGGGTCGGGATCTGCCAACGCAGCTCACCAAAACGCTGGCTGACCTGACTGTTCAGGTACAACGTGTAGGGGATCATGAAGCCCAGCCCCAATGCGGCTGCGGCCAATCCCCAGGTGATCAAGCGGCTCCGCCACACAGGGCTGTTGCCGTCGGTATCGTCGTCGAACTGGTCGGAATCGTGGCGTCGTGGCACAGGGATGCGAGAATGTGGTTTGTAATGAGTCTAACGCAGCCGCATCGCCGGGGGCGTTGACTGTCAGATCCCTGCTTAAGCTGGAGTTCCAAAGGAATGTCGATTTCGCTGGCCGATGCGCGCTACGCCGTCAATCGCATCATCGGCCTGGTCCGTCGGGGCCTGGCCAGCCTGCGCACCCGCGGCTGGCGGGCCACGCTGCACCGGGTTGGCGTACATACCCGCCGGCAACCGCCCGCTCAGCGCGAACCGCTGTACTTCCCTGCCAGCGCTCCGTTTGCGCCGTTCAGCGTGCCCAGCAGCGAGCGCCCAACGGCGAGCATCGTCATTCCGGTCTACAACCACTGCGCACACACACTGGCCTGCCTGCGCGCACTGGCTGCGCATCCGCCGGCCGCCAGCTGCGAGATCCTGGTGATCGACGACGGCAGCAGCGACAGCACCCGCGCCTGGATGCAGCAGATCGACGGACTGCGCTATCACCTGCGTGCCCAGAACGGCGGCTTCATTGCCGCCTGCAACGATGGCCTGCGGCTCAGCCGCGGCGACTATGTGGTGCTGCTGAACAACGACACCATTCCCCAACCCGGCTGGCTGGATTCACTGCTGGAGACCTTCGTCCGTGTGCCCGACGCCGGCCTGATCGGCGCCCAGCTGCTGTATCCGGATGGTCGCCTGCAGGAATCCGGCGGCGTGGTGTTTGCCGATGGCAGCTGCTGGAGCTACGGCCGCTTTGAATCGGCCGAAGACCCCCGCTACAGCGCGCTACGCGATGCCGACTATTGTTCCGGCGCAGTGCTGGCCATACCCCGGCTGTTGTTTGAAGAACTGGGTGGACTGGACAGCCGCTATGCGCCGGCCTACTACGAAGACACCGACCTGGCCTTCAAGGTACGCGCAGCCGGGCGACGCGTGCTGGTGCAACCTGCCAGCCGCGTCGTGCACGACGAGGGCACCAGCAATGGCACCGACACCAGCACCGGGGTCAAGGCCTACCAGGTGCGCAATCAAGCGGTGTTCGCCAAGGTCTGGCAGGACGCACTTGCCGCGCAGCCGGCTACCGGCAGCGTACCGTCGCCAGCGCTGTTGCATCGCCACCAGCGGCAGATCCTGATCATCGATGAGTGCCTGCCGCAGCCCGACCGCGATTCGGCCTCGCTGCGTCAGTTCAACCTGATCCGCATGTTGCTGGCAGAAGGTGCGCACGTGGTGTTCCTGCCAACCCGCGGCGAGCCCGCCGGCCCGGCCAGCGAAGCCCTGCAGGCCATGGGCGTGGAAGTCTGGCACGCGCCCTTCCTCGACCGCGTCGGCAGCTGGCTGCGCGACAACGGCAAGCGTTTTGCGGTGGTCATGCTGGTGCGCTACCACGTTGCCAACGAATGCCTGCCGCTGCTGAAGCAGTTTGCTCCGCAGGCGCGCACCGTATTCGACACCGTCGATCTGCACTATCTGCGCGAACGCCGCGGTGCCGAACTGGCCCGCGACCAGCGCCTGCTACGCAGCGCCGAACGCACCCGCGCCAGCGAGTTGGCGGTGATGGCGGCCACCGACGTAACCCTGCTGGTCAGCGCGGCTGAGAAGGAACAGCTCGCCACCGACGCACCGCAGGTGCGTGTTGAATTGATTTCCAACCTGCACGAAGTCGCAGGTGCTGGCGAAGGCTGGGCACAGCGGCAAGATCTGGTTTTCGTCGGCGGTTTCCGCCATCCACCGAATCTCGATGCGATGACCTGGTTCATCGGCGAGGTCTTCCCGCTGATCCACGCCCAGCGACCGGAGATCCGCTTCCACTGCATCGGCGCCGATGTGCCCGACAGCATCCATGCGCTGGCCGCCGCCAGCCCCGGCGTGCAGGTGCACGGCTACGTGCCGGATGTGGTGCCTTTCATGACTGGCATGCGCGTTGCTGTCGCACCACTGCGCTTCGGCGCCGGGGTCAAGGGCAAGGTCAACCTGAGCATGGCCCACGGCCAGCCGGTGGTTGCCACCACCTGTGGCGTGGAAGGCATGTACCTGCATGACGGCCAGGACGTACTGGTCGCTGATGGCAGCCAGGCCTTCGCTGCTGCGGTACTGCACCTGTATGACGATGCAGTGCTATGGCAGCGTCTGTCGGAAAACGGCTTGGCCAATATCGCCAGACACTTCTCCATGGATGCTGCGCGTTACGCCGTGCAGCGGGTGTTCCTCAATCCATAGCGCGCGTTGCACGGTGATCTGCGCCAGACGCCAGCGCACGCAAAACATGCGCGCGCTGATCGTCCAGTCCAGCCGCCCAACACCCGTAGACGTGTGCTGCAACCGGCTTCAGCCATACACCGGATAGCGCCTGCACAGCGCCGACACCTGCTCACGCACCTCTTCGGCCACCTTATCTAGCCTGCCCGCTTCCAGGCCGTCGAGCACGTCGGCAAGCAGGCCGGCCAACTGCTTGCACTCGGCGACGCCAAAGCCGCGCGTAGTCACCGCCGGTGTGCCGATACGCACGCCCGAGGTCACGAACGGCGAACGCGGGTCGTTGGGGACCGAATTCTTGTTGGTGGTGATCCAGGCACGGGCTAGCGCGTTATCCGCGTCCTTGCCGGTGAACGGCTTGCTGGACAGGTCGATCAGCATCAGGTGGTTGTCGGTGCCGTTGGAGACGATCCGGTAGCCGCGCTGCTGCAACACCATCGCCATCGCCCGTGCGTTGCTGATCACCTGCTGCTGGTAGATCTTGAACTCCGGCCGCAGCGCCTCCTTGAAGGCGATCGCCTTGGCAGCGATCACATGCATCAGTGGCCCGCCCTGGATGCCCGGAAATACAGCCGAATCCAGCCGCTTGTTGAAGTCCGCATCCTGCCCCTTGCTGAGGATGATGCCGCCGCGCGGCCCGCGCAGGGTCTTGTGGGTGGTGCTGGTAACCACGTGCGCATGCGGCAACGGATCCGGGTATTCGCCAGCGGCCACCAATCCAGCCACGTGCGCCATATCCACCCACAACAGTGCACCGACCTTGTCGGCGATCGCACGCATACGTGCCCAGTCCTTGTGCCGCGAGTACGCCGAGAAGCCACCGATCAGCAGCTTGGGCCTGCTCTGCACCGCGATGCGTTCCATCTCCTCGTAGTCGATCAGGCCGCTGCGCGGATCAAGCCCGTACGGCACGATCCGGTAGTGACGACCGGAAAAATTGGATGGGTTGCCGTGGGTCAGGTGTCCACCCTGCGCCAGGTTCATGCCCATCACCGTGTCACCCGGATTGGCCAGTGCCAGGAATACCGCCGCATTGGCCTGTGCACCGGCATGCGGCTGTACATTGGCGTAGTCGCAGTTGAACAGTTGCTTGACCCGCTCCAACGCCAGCCGCTCGGCCACGTCCACGTTCTCACAGCCGCTGTAGTAGCGCTTGCCGGGGTAGCCTTCGGCGTACTTGTTGGTGAACACCGAATCCTGGATCGCCATCACCAGCGGGCTGGCATAGTTCTCCGAGGCGATCAGTTCGACGTGATCATGCTGGCGCTGCTGTTCGGCTTGCAGTGCCGACGCCAGCTCGGGGTCGAAGTCGGCCAGATCGTTGGATGTGTCATACATGGCGATTGCTCCTGTGCTTGAGTTGTTCGGTGTAATGCTCGACTCCGCTACCGGCTCGGCAGCGCATCCAGCCAAGCGCCAAATACCGCCCGCGCTGCCAATGGCAAGCTCGATGCTGCGGCCTCGGCCTGCCTGCGCAATACGCAAGGATCGATACCGGCCTGGGCAAGCTCACAGGCATGTCCGACCAGCCACTGCTCAATCTGTTGCGGCTGCGCCTCCAGATGGCACTGCAGCGCGAACACATGCTCACCGACGCTGAATGCCTGATTCGCGCACAACGTGGTCCCGGCCAGAAGCGTCGCGCCCCGAGGAATCTCGAAGCGGTCGCCGTGCCAATGCAGCACCGGCACCTGTTCCAACGCAGCCAGCGCTGAAGCCCTGCCCTGCGCGGTCAGCGTCAACGGCGCGAAGCCGATTTCTTTCAAACCCATGCTGGCAACATTCGCGCCCAGCGCGCGTGCGATCAGTTGCGCACCCAGGCATATGCCCAACAGTGGCAACCTGCGCTGCAGTTGCCGCTGGATCAACGCCAGCTCATCAAGCAGAAACGGATACCCGCGCTCGTCGAATGCAGCTATCGGCCCGCCGAGCACGACCAGCAGGTCGGGTTCCTCCTGGATGTGCAGATCATCGCTGGCTGCCTCCAGATAGCGCACGCTGTAGCCGCGCTCGTGCAACAGCGACTGCCAGCTGCCGAGGTCCTCAAAATGCAGATGACGTATGGCAAGGGCCGTTTTCATTGCTCTGTTTCCACAGCCACGTCATTGTTTGGCCAGTAGTAGCTGTCTGGAAGCGGCCGCGCACCGAATATCGCCTGACCTACGCGCACCACGGTGGCACCTTCTTCTATCGCGATCTCGAAATCGCCCGACATGCCCATTGACAATTCATTCAACGAATCACCAACAGTTGTGTCCTGCCGCAACCGATCGCGCAGTTCGCGCAGCTGCACGAAGCAGCGGCGCACACGCGCGGCCTCGGCCGAGAACACCGCCAGCGTCATCAGGCCACGTACGCGCAACGCCGGATAGGCACCCAGCGCCTGCAGATACGCGGCCACCGCATCGGGCGCCAGTCCGTACTTGCTGGCCTCGCCCGAGGTATTGACCTGTACATACACATCCAGCGAACGGCCTTCAACCTGTAGCCGACGTTCAAGTGCTTCGGCCAGGCGCAGGCTGTCCAGCGCCTGGAACTCGCTGGCGAAGCGCGCCACGAATTTTGCCTTGTTGGTCTGCAGATGGCCGATGATCGACCATTGCAGGTCGCTCAGGTCCTGCAAGGCCTGCCATTTGCCTGCAGCCTCCTGCACCTTGTTTTCGCCCAGCACGCGGCAGCCGGCGGCATGGGCCAGGCGCAGGCTGGCTTCGGGTTTGGTTTTGCTGACCGGCAGCAGACGCAACTGCGCAGGATCGCGGCCAACGCGCAGGCAGGCGGCGTCCATCCGTGCCCGCACCGCGGCCAGGTTGTGACGGAAATCCTCCACCGTCGCCGCCTGTGGATAGCGCCCATGTTGCGCGTGTTGGGTCTGGGTGGATGACGAATCAGCCATTGGCCTGCTCCGGTTTGTTGATGTTGGCTAGCGCGGGCTGGCTTCGCGGCGACCAGCGCCCATGCAGCAAGGCATGCGCCAGCAAACCGATAAGCAGACCCCAGAACGCGCCACCGATGCCGAGCAAGCTGATGTTGGCGGCTGCCGCCAGGAAAGTGATCAGCGCCGCTTCACGCGTGCGCGGCTCGGCCAGCGCCGTGGCCAGGCTGCCGCCTATCGTGCCCAGCAGGGCCAGCCCGGCCAGGGTGGCAATGAAAGTCACCGGCAGTGCCATGAACACCGCGGCCAAGGTCACCCCGAACACCCCGACCAGGATGTAGCACAGGCCCGCGGCAACCCCGGCAATCCAACGCCGCGAAGGGTCTTCATGCGCTTCGCGGCCGGTTGCGATTGCGGCGGTGATCGCAGCGATATTGAAAGCATGCGAACCGAACGGCGCCATCAGCAGGGAACCGAGTCCGGTGACCGCCACGATTGGATTGGCGCTGGTCTTGAAGCCGTCGTTGCGCAGTACCAGCATGCCGGGCATGTATTGGCCGGTCAGGGTGATCAGGAACAACGGCAGCGCCACGCTGAGCAGCGCATTGAGCGAGAACACGGGCCTTGTCAGAACCGGTTTGGCCAGCTGCAGCGACACCGCCGACAGATCCAGCCGGCCCTGCAGCCACAGGAACGCCAACCCCAGCAACAGGATGCCGACAATGGCATAGCGCGCACTGACGCGCTTCAGCAACAGATAGGCCACGATCAACAAGCCTGCGAGCAGCGGATCAACGGCAAGCCCGGCAAACGCACGCGTGCCGAACTGCAGCAGGATGCCGGCCAGCAGGCCGGCGGCCACCCCGGCAGGAATCAATCGGATCAGCCGGTCGAACCAGCCTGACAGGCCCAGCACCAGAAAGGCAGCGGCTGAAATCAGGTAAGCACCGATCGCTTCGTCGTACGGCGTTGTCGCCAGCGCCGTTACCAGAAAGGCTGCGGCAGGCGTGGACCACGCGGTGATGATCGGCTCACGACTAAGCCAGCTCAGCAGCAGCCCGCTGACACCAACGCCAATCGACAGCGACCACACCCAGGACGCGGTCAGCTCGGGGCTGAGCCCGGCCACCTTGGCCGCCTGGAATACCAGGATGAAGGTGCCGCCGTAGTTGACGATGACCGAGACCAGCCCGGCGACGATTGGATGGATCAGGTCAGCCGGGCGCATGGCCCGGGAGGAAGCAGCGGCGGACGGCATGGCGAAGTTCGGACTCCTGGTGGCTGGTGTAGGCCAGCGCGGCGCGGGGCTGCTTTTATAGGCCTAGAATGGCCTGATCGCTCCCACCACTTTCAGCACATAGGCCAGACCAATTGTTCAGGCACGCACAACTTGAATCGGTGAAGGCCTGGGTCGTGGACCCGGCACAGCGGAGCCTGCCACTGCATGTCCGCATCCAGCGCGCGGTACGCCAGCTGATCCTCGACGGCGCCTTGGATGCGAGCAGACCGTTGCCGGCTTCGCGCGCCCTTGCTACCTCGCTGGGCGTATCGCGCGACACGGTGGAGGCGGCGTACGGGCAGCTGCATGCCGAGGGCTTCATCGAACGCCGGGTTGGCAGTGGCAGCTTCGTCGCCGAGGGCGCGCGCCGTCTGGGCGGTCGCGGCACCGCACTGCGCACCAGCGCTACGCAGCAGCCGTTGCGGCTGAGTCAGCGCGGCGCTGCCATGTACCGCAATGGCGGAGTGCGCGAGTTCCTTGCGCCGCGCGCTTTCGTCCCCGGTGTGCCGGAGACCCGCAACTTCCCAATTGCCACCTGGGAGCGACTGCAACGCCAAGTACTGAAGGAATGGGGCAGCGCAGCCCTGTTGCACAGTCCGCCACAGGGCATGGCACCACTGCGCAAGGCGATTGCCGACTACGTCAACCTGGAACGCGGCGCCCACGCCAGCCCGGAGCGTGTGCTGGTGGTGACCAGCTCACAACAGGCATTGACCCTGTGTGCGAGCGTGCTGCTCGATCCCGGCGAGCGCATCTTCATCGAGGACCCTGCCTATCACGGCGCGCGCAAGGCATTTGATGCGGCCGGCCTGGACTGCGTACCCATACCCGTGGATGCCGACGGCATGCGCGTGGAGGTGCTGCGCGACGCGCGGCAAACCGCACGGGCAGCCTTCCTGACACCCTCGCACCAGTTCCCCAGCGGCGCGACGCTGGCACTGGAGCGACGGCTGCAGATCATCGAATGGGCCAGGCAACAGCAGGCATGGATCATCGAGGACGACTACGACAGCGAGTTCCACTACGCAGGCAGACCGATGGCCTGCGTGCAGGGATTGGATGCCCACCAGCGCAGCATCTACATCGGTACCTTCACCAAGTCGCTATTCCCTGGCCTGCGCATCGGCTTCATGGTGTTGCCGACCGAGCTGGTTGCGCCGATGACCATCGCGCGCACCTTGCTGGACGGGCATAGCGCACCGATCCCCCAGCTGACGCTGGCGCGTTTCATGGAAGGCGGGCATTTCGGTGCGCACGTGCGGGCCATGCGCGCGATCTATTGCGAACGCCGTGATGTACTGGCGAAGTTGGTGCGCAGGCATCTGCAAGACTTCGTGGAGCCGCGCGTGCCCGATGGCGGCATGCAGATGCCTTGCGTTTTCATCCGCGATATACCCGAGCAGCAGGCCATCGATGCAGCGCGCCGCGCCGGGATCGATCTGCTTGGACTCAGTGGTCTGCATGCGTCAGGGGAGATGGCGACCGCAGGCTTCCTGATGGGATTCGCCGCGCATACACCCAGCGAGCTTGAAGTCGCGGTCAAGAAGCTTGCGCAGGTGTTGCGTGAAGTTGCCCGCTGAGGGCCTGAAGCTGGATCATCGAGCGCAGTTTTGTAGAGCGCAGCCATGCTGTGCTGAGGCCTTATCGAGAAAGCCTCAGCCGAGCATGGCTCAGCTCTACCGGGATCGCGTGGCGGGCATGCTCGCGGCCATCAACGCAGGGCGTTGCGCACACGTTCGTTGAAGCTGGCGATCTCCGGCGTCGCCGGATCGATTTCACGCGCCTGCAGCAACGCCTGTTGTGCAAAGGCGGTGTCGCCGCCTCCCAAACGCTCGCTGCCAACCGCGATCCAACGCTGCGCCAAACGACGGCGCGCCGGTGCCAATGCCGGATCGGTCGGCGCCAGCGCCTGCCAGGCATCCAGGCAGGTACGCGCTGCACGCAGGCGATTGCCGCGCAGGTTGTCGTCCAGGCAGCTACGCGCGGCCGGAAGTATTCTTGCCGCCGCCCGTTTGACCCGCGGGTCCTGCGGCGCCAGCGCCTGTGCCGCCTTGAAGCGGTCGTAGGCGCTGCTACCCGGTGGCAACAACCATTGCTGGCGGGCCTCGGCGTCGTCCAGTTGTTTGAGCAGCGCCTTCAAGCGGCGCTCGCGCTCGGCGGCGCTGACCGGAATCTCCATCGATTGCCGGGCCTGTCGGGTGCGCTGCAATACCTGTTCGGCGGCGCCCAGTTCGGCGCTGTCAGGCGCCAACTCACGTGCATGCTGCAGGGCGCGCTCGGCTGGCTCAAACTGGAAATCAGCCGCCAATCGCAGTGCTTCCTGCACCTGTGCATGGGCGATGCGCTGCAGACCTTGGCGTGCGGCCGGATCCTCACCCGCCGCCAGTACCTGTTGGAATGCATCGGCTGCACGCTGCAGGCGCCCCCGCGCCAGATCACGCTCGCCCTGCTGACGTCGTTGCTCCAACGCAGCATTCATCACTGCCTTGACCGCCGGAAGATTGGCGTGACCGGCGTCATAGCGCTCCACCCGCTGCAGCAAAGCCGCCCCTGCGGCCAGATCACCGCGGTCTGCAGCACCGGTTGCCTGGGTCAGCAGGTCGGACAGCACCTCATCACGCCCTTCCAGCGCCTGCATCTTGTCCGGCTGCAGCGCCAGCACGCGCTGGTACAGCGGCAAGGCCGCGTCCGTCGCATCATCCAGGCGGCCCTGCGCCTGCGCGGCCTCGGCCTGCTGCAGCAGTTGCTCGATACCGTCATGCCCGCGCACCGCGTGCTGCAGCTTGGCCGCGAGCAGATCAATCTCGGCAGAAGGTGCCTGCAGCTGCCGCGCCAAGGCCAGGCTGTTCGCGACTGCTTCGCGATCCCCTGCCGCCAGCTGCCTGCGCGCCTGTGCAAGCGCCGCCTGCGCGGTCTGCACCAACGCGTTCTGCGCATCACTGCGGTCCGGGTCCAGCGCGGCGGCGGCTTCGAACAACTCGCGCGCACCGCGACCATCGGCAGCACTCAAGCGCCCCTCGCGCAGCGCCTGACGGCCGTCATCAAGTAGTAGCTGGATCTTGGTTTCCGGCCACAGCCAGTCGGCCAGCGGCTGCCGGAACAGCGCCAATACCAGCGCCAAGACGGCGACACCGATCGCTATCGAACGCCAGGCGCGCGGACTGTTCCAGCCACGTGCCACCCACCAGCGCCCGTACAGCCGCAGCTTGTCGCCGAATGCCTCCAGTCCCTGTTGGCCGCGCTGACGCCAGTTCTCCATGCGCCAAGCTTACCTATCCCAGCCTTCGCGCATCGTCTACGCCGGGCAAGGCGTCGAGTTTTCCGAGCAGAGTAGACAGCTGGCCGTAGTCACTTACCTTCAAACGCAGCCGCAATTGCAAGCGTCCGCTTTCGCGCACATTGTCGCTGTTGATCTCCAGCACATAGGCATCTTCCTGTGCGATCAGGTTGGTGATGTCCTTCAACAGCCAACGCCGGTCGACCGCGCGCACCATCACATCCACCTCATAGCCGGTGCCCGTACGCCCCCACTCCACCGGCAATACCCGCTCCGGATGTGCGGCCGACAAGCGCGCCAACGAGGCGCAATCCATGCGATGCACAGTGACGCCACGGGTGCGGGTGAGATAGCCGGTGATCGGCTCGCCCGCCACTGGCTGGCAGCAACGTGCCAGCTGCACCAGCAGGTTGCCCACGCCCTGTACGGTGAAATCGGACTTACCGATGCTGCCGCGACGCGCGGTCGGCCTTGGCAGCACCGGTGCTGCTGGTTGCGAGGCAGCTTTTTCAGCCTCCAGCAGCGCGCGGCTTACCTGGTTGGGGCCGGTGTCGCCGAGCGCAACCTGGATGTACAGATCGTCGACGCTGTCAGCGTGGAATTTTCGCGCCGCCACCATCAGGTCCGAATGCTGCAGGCCCAATCGCTTCAGTTCGCGGTCCAACAGCTCGCGGCCAGCCTGCACGTTGCGGGCTCGGTCGAGCTTGTGGAACCAGTTGCGCACCTTTTCGCGCGAACGTCCGCTGGCCAGGAAGCCGTTGGACTGCAGTAGCCAGTCGCGGCGTGGGTCAGCCTCCTTGCCCGTCAGGATCTCGACCCGGTCACCGCTGCGCAGACGGTAGGTCAGCGGCACGATGCGACCGTTGATCTTGGCCCCGCGGCAGCGGTGCCCGACCATGGTGTGCACGTGGTAGGCGAAATCCAGCGGGGTAGCGCCGGCCGGCAGATCCATCACCTCGCCCTTGGGGCTCAGCGCATAGACCCGGTCCTCGATCAGCTCGGCATCCAGCGCGCCGGCCAGATCATCCGCACTGCCCGGCTCCTGCGCCTGCTCCAGCAGCTGCCGCATCCAGGTGATCTTGCGATCGAAGGACTTCTCCGCGCCCTTGCCGCCTTCCTTGTACTTCCAGTGCGCGGCCACGCCCAGCTCGGCCTGCGCGTGCATCTCGTGGGTACGAATCTGCACTTCGATGGTGCGCCCTTCCGGGCCGATCACCGCGGTGTGCAGGGAACGGTAGTCATTGGCCTTGGGGCGCGCGATGTAATCGTCGAACTCACTTGGAATCGGCGTCCACAGCGCATGCACCACGCCCAGAGCGGCGTAGCAGGCGCCGACGTCATCAACCATTACCCGCACGGCGCGCAGATCGTACAGCTGCTCGAAGGCCAGCTGTTTCTTCTGCATTTTCCGCCAGATGCTGTAGATGTGCTTGGGCCGGCCGCTGACTTCGCCGCGGATGCCCTGCTCGGCCAAGGCCGCCGACAGCTTCTTCTTCACCGCTTCCACATAGCGCTCACGGGCGATACGGGTTTCGTCGACCTCGCGGGCGATATGGCGGTAGGTTTCCGGCTCCAGGAAGCGGAACGCCAGATCCTCCAGCTCCCACTTCAGCTGCCAGATGCCCAGCCGGTTGGCCAATGGCGCATGGATATCACGGGTCAGCTGGGCAAGCGCGCGGCGCTCTTCGGCTGGCAGCTTGTCGGCCGCACGCATGCAGGCCAGTTGCCGCGACAGTAGGATAGGCACCACCCGCAGGTCATGGATGATAGCCAGCAGCAGCCGGCGCAGGCCTTCGCTGTTGCGGCCAGCATCGCGACCGGCATGCAGCGCCCAGACCTGGTCGGCAGCCTCCTGCCCGTCCAGCAGTCCGTTCACCGCAGTGGCGCTTGGCCCCAGCGGCAGCTCGGCAGCGCGCGCGCGCAGCCCAGGCAGGTCAAACAGCAGGGCAGCGACGATCACACTTTCGTCCGCGGACAGCAGCGCCAGCGAATCCAGGGTATCGGCAAGTACCGGCCAGGAAAGGCGTGGCGACACATCCATGTCCGCTTGCTGCCAGCAGGCCAGCAAGGCCTGGCGCAGCTGCTCGGACAGGGCACGGGTTGAGGCGCGCTGCAGCAGCGCTTCCAGACCGGGGGTGGGGGAACTGTTCACAGCATTCAATTACGGGCAGATGCCCCTACACTAGCGCCCACCCTCCTTGGGAACAATGTCCATGAAGCTGCCCCGCCTTGCTGTCCTGCTTGCCGCTACCGCTTTGTCGTCGTACCCATTCACCAATGCACATGCCCAACGCGTGGTACAGGGGGATCTGCAGCAACAGATGTCCGCTGCCGAATTCAATGCCGCCGGCTTGAACAAGCTCAGCCCTGAAGAGCTGGTGACGCTCAACAACTGGCTGCAGGGCAAGGTGGCGCAGGCTGCCAGCGTTGCCGTGGAAGAAGCGCGCGAAGCAGGCCGCCAGGAAGTGATCGTCAAGAACCGCGGCTTTTTTGATTTCGGCTCCAAGGACCCCATCCAGGCAAGCTTGGAAGGTGAGTTCCGCGGCTTCGGCAAGGGCCGCCAGTACACACTGGACAATGGCCAGATCTGGGAACAGACCGATGAAGCCAGCGTCAGCGGCGTGCGCAAGCAAAGCCCAGCAGTGCGTATCACACCTGGCCTGATGAACGTGTGGTATCTACAGATCGATGGCCTCAATACCCGTGCCAAGGTCCGGCGTACCAAGTAACTGTTCCTGCCCTGCCCCGGCCGCATCAGCCTGGGCAGGCGTTCGCCCTGTTTTTCACCCTGTGAGTCTGCCTTCGCCATGCGCGTATTCGTTCTGACCCTGCTGTTGCTGCTACTGCCCGCCAGCGCGGCGGCACAGGTATACAAATGCAAAGGCAAAGCCGGCGAAACCGTGTATTCCGAGCACCCCTGCGATGCCCGCGCCGAGCCGATGAAGCTGCGTGAATCACCGGTTTCAGCCCCGGCACCGCAGCAACAGATGAGCATTGAGAGCGGGCGTCAAGGCGAGGGTGAGCCGGCAACAGTGCCCGCCGACAGCAGGGAGCTGGCAGAAGCGCGCGAGGCTGAACGCAGTTGCATCAGTACCGCCACGGCGTCCATCTATGGCTCTTCCAATGACCGTGTCGGCATCCTGCAGCAGCAGATGGGCATGCTCAACGAACAGCTCGCTGCCGCCGAGGATGCACAACGCAGCAAGGCCTTGCGCGAACGGATGGCAACCTTCCGCCAGGCCATCAGCCGCGAACACGCCAGCGCCCACGCGCAGATGAACACCGCACGTCGCGCCTGCATCCAGCAGCACCGCCCGGGAGCGGCAGCCGCACGCTGAACGCAGCTACGCTAAGCTGCGCAGTGCTGCCACCCGCTGTGCCAGCTTCTTGGCCGAGATGCCGGACCGGAAGCCCAACTCCTGGGCGAACAGCGACACCCGCAACTCCTCGATATCCCAACGCAAGGCTTCCCACTGCGGGCGCTGCGCCAGACCCTGCACACGCGCCTCCTGCAAGGCATCCACGAAGGGCTTGAGCTCCAGCATGCGCGCCTGGTCGCGCGGCGGATCGCGCTTCGCGCGTTCGGCACGCAGGATCATCGCCTTCAGATAGCGCGGGAACTGTGCCAGCGCATCGGCCGGGGTCTCGCGCAGAAAACCGGCATGCACCAGACCGGCCAACTGCGCCTGCATATCGTCAAGATTGCCGCGTGCCCAGCCCATCAGCGGCGACTCCAACTGCGGCTTCAGCTCGCCGGTCAGGCCGAGGATGCTTTCGGCCAGTTTGAGCCGCTCCATTGCCTCGCCAAACAGGCGTTTTCCAGCATCGGTAGCGCGCTGCTGGAAGGCTTCCGGCGTGCGTATAGCTTCCAAGCCATCGGCCAGAACCGCGTTCACCGCCGCATCGACAAGATCGCCACGCAGCCGCTCCTGAGACTCGATGGACGCATACAACAGGCCGGTCTTTGGCGAGACCGGCAGCTGCTTGCGTGCCTGTTTGAGCTTGTCGGCCAAGGCAATCTCCAGCAGGCGGCGGACGCCTTGCGGATGTGCAAGCGCGGCTTCACTCTTGTCAGCGAAGATGCGCAGCGCGGCGGCATCGCCGGTATCGACCAGCGCCGGATACGCCGGCACCCCGGCTTCACCCGGAACCTGCTCGGGAATAGCGGTCGCTGGAAACTCGCGCAGCCCCTCGGCAGCCAGGGCCGCGCCTGCACGTGCGGCAAACGCGCTGCCGGCGCGCTCGCCGAAGCGGGCGCGCAGCGCATCGAGGTCACGCGACATGGCGAGTAGTTTCATACCGTCGTTTTCGCCGGAAGCAGCACCTTTCCCGCGTGTTGCATTGCCAGATGTCACTTCAAACAGCCGCAGATTCATACGCAGATGCGGATCCAGTGATTCCACATCAAAGTCCGTCGCAGCGACCATCGCCCCGGTCGCCTTGGACAGGAAGCGCGCCAGCTCGCCTCGGATGTCGTCAGCCGAAGGCTGCGCCCAAGCTTCCGCAAACGCACGACCAAAGTCCGGGGCCGGTACATAGTTACGGCGCATCGCCTTGGGCAGGCTGCGGATCAAAGCCGAAGCCTTTTCAGCAACAAAGCCGGGCGCCAGCCAAGACAGCCGCGCCGGGTCCAGCGCATTGAGCAGGTGCAGCGGTACGTCGAGAGTGACGCCATCCTCCTCGCTACCAGGCTCGAAGCGGTAGTGCATCGCCAGCCGTGCATCGCCGAGCGGGAAGTACTTCGGATAACGATCCTGTTCACTGCCCTCGCCCGGCAACAGATCGGCCAGCGACCAATGCAGACTGCGGCGCTGTTCCGGCGGCAACGCCTTCCACCAGCCATCAAGCAGATTGGCCGAATGGATATGCGATGGCACCCGATCCAGGTACCAGCGCGCCTGCCAATCCTCGTCGGCAACGATGCCGGCACGGCGCAGCTTCGCTTCCTCTTCCCGCGCCTGCTCCAGCAACTTCATGTTGTCGGCCACAAAACCAGCGCGGGTGTTGATCTCACCGGTGACCAGCGCCTGCCGCACGAAGATGTCGTGGGCTTCGCCTGGGTTGATCCTGCCGTAATGCACCGGCTTTTTCGGTGCCAGCACCAAGCCGAACAGACTGATCTGCTCTGACGCCAACACCTGGCCCTGGGCTCGCGACCAATGTGGATCGAAGTGCTTGCGTGCCAGCAGATGCGGCAGCTCGGCAATCACCCAATCCGGCTCGATCGAGGCATTGGTCATGCCCCATACCCGCGCCGTATCCAACAGCGTGGCACTGAGCACCCACGGCGGCGGCCGCTTGGCCAGGGCAGACCCGGGGAACAGATGGAAGCGACGCTGACGCGGCGCCTGGAAGTCGCCCTTCTCGGTGCGATGGCCGATCTGGGTCGGCAGGCCAGCCAGCACTGCACGGTGCAGGGTCTGGTAGGCCGCGATGCGAACCGTGTCCGGGATGGAGGGAAAACCGGGGTCTGAGTCGGGTTTCCCCCGAGTTTTCCCCGTGGCGGAAGCAACACTTGGGAAACCCGACTCTGACCCCGGTTTTCCCTCGCGCGCCAGACGTGCAGCCTTATGCTGCTCACCCCTCGTCGCCTTGCGTTTCGCCTCAATATCACCCCCAGCAGGCAACGCCGGCGGTGCCGACAACAGCGCCTTGCCAAAGCTTTCGTCCTCACCCATCGACCAGCCCAGTTCCTCGCACAAAAGGCGTAGCTGGCGGTGCAACTCGCGCCATTCGCGCATGCGCAGGAACCCGAGGAAATGACGCCCGCACCAGTCGCGCAGCTTGGACTGGGTGAGCTCTTCGTGGGCATCGCGATAGGCATTCCACAGCCGCAGGATACCGATGAATTCGGAGCGCGCGTCGGCAAACAAGGCATGTGCATTGTCGGCCGCCTCGCGCGCTTCCGGCGGCCGCTCACGCGGGTCCTGGATGCCGAGGAATGAGGCGATCACCACCATCTCGCGCAGGCAGCCACCCTTGTGCGCGGCCACCAACATGCGTGCCAGTTTCACGTCCACAGGCAAGCGCGACATCTGCCGGCCGATGTCGGTGAGCTTGCGCACCTCGTCGATGGCACCAAGCTCGGCCAGCTGTTGCCAGCCGTCCGCCACCGCGCGTTCGTCCGGTGCTTCCAGGAACGGGAATTCGTCGATCTTGCCCAGGCCCAACTGCAGCATGCGCAGGATCACGCCGGACAATGAGGAACGTCGGATTTCCGGATCGGTGAACTCCGGGCGGCTCAGGAAATCCGCCTCCGAATACAGTCGATAGCACACACCCTCGGAGATACGACCGCAGCGTCCCTTGCGCTGGTTGGCGCTGGCCTGAGAAACCGGCTCGATGTGCAGGCGATCGAGTTTCTGCCGCGGGCTGTAGCGTTTGACCCGCGCATAGCCAGGATCGACCACGTAGCGGATGCGCGGCACGGTCAGCGAGGTTTCGGCGACGTTGGTGGTCAGTACCACGCGTCGCTTCGGGCCGGGATTGAACACCCGGTCCTGGTCCTTGGCCGACAAGCGTGCATACAGCGGCAGCACTTCGGTTTCGCGGTATTTGCGCCGTTCCAGGGCTTGGTGGGTATCGCGGATCTCGCGCTCACCCGGCAGGAAGATCAATACATCACCGCGCGCATCGCTGCGGGTTATTTCATCGACGGCAGCGACAATGGCCGAAACCGGATCCATTGCCGATTCACTGTCCGCTTCCACACGCTTGCCACGCGCCGGTGCGGCAGTGCTATCGGTCCCCTTGCCCATCTCTTCCAGCGGCCGGTAGCGTACCTCCACCGGATAGGTTCGGCCTTCGACATTGACCACCGGCGCATTGTCGAAGTGGCGCGAGAACCGCTCGGTATCGATGGTTGCCGAGGTCACGATCAACTTCAGGTCCGGGCGCTTGCGCAGCAGCTGCTTCAGATAGCCCAGCAGGAAGTCGATGTTGAGGCTGCGTTCGTGCGCCTCGTCGATGATCAGGGTGTCGTAGCGCGACAGCCACCGGTCCGAAGCGATCTCGGCCAGCAGGATGCCGTCGGTCATGAACTTGATGCGGCTGTCCTCACCGACCTTGTCGGTGAACCGCACCTGGTAGCCGACCACCGTGCCCAGCTCGGTCTGCAGCTCCTCGGCCACGCGCGCGGCCACCGCGCGGGCGGCGATACGGCGTGGCTGGGTGCAGCCAATCATGCCGGCCTCGCCGCGGCCGGCCGCCAGGCACAGTTTGGGCAACTGGGTGGTCTTGCCGGAGCCGGTTTCGCCAGCGATGACCACCACCTGGTGGGCCCGGATCAGGCCACTGATCTGCTCGGCCTCACGCGCGATTGGCAGGGCCTCGTCCATAGTGATGGCGATCGGCCGCGCAGCGCGTTGCTGGCGCTGCGCCTGCGAGCGCTGCAGCTGCTGCTGGAAGGCCTGTTCGGCCGCCGCGTCCGCGGGCTTGCCCTGCCAGCGTGACAGCAGCCCCAACAGGCGCCCACGGTCACGGCTCATCGCCCCGTCAATGGCGGGGCGGGCAGCGCGCAGGCGCGCGGACAGGTCTTTTTCGATAGTGCTCATCAATCGTTCAACGTGAAAACTTGAAATACAGGTATGGTGCCCAGAGCGCTATTGTGAAGCCATTCAACCCGCCAAGGAGAAAAGCGTCATGGCCAAGGCCAAGAACAGCAGCAAACCAGAAGCCGGCAAGAAGAAGCTGGCCGCAGCAGCAGCCGTCACCAAGACGGAGATCGGCAAGAAAAAACTGGCAGCGGCCGCACCCTCGGCACCTGCTGTAGATATCGGGATCAAGGACGCGGATCGCAAGAAGGTGGCCGACGGCCTTTCACACTTCCTTGCCGACTCCTACACCCTGTACCTGAAGACCCACAATTTCCATTGGAACGTCACCGGGTCGATGTTCAACTCGCTGCACAACATGTTCATGGACCAGTACACCGAACAGTGGAACGCCCTGGACGAGATCGCTGAGCGCATCCGTGCGCTGGGCTTCAACGCGCCGGGTTCGTACCGGGAATTCGCCGCACTGACCTCGATTGCCGAGGAGCCGGGCCTGAACGACAGCGCTGATTGGCGCGAGATGGTGCGCCAGCTGGTGGTCGGCAATGAAGCGGTCTGCCGTACCGCACGCAAGGTGCTGGACCAGGCCGATGACGCCGACGACGCCCCCAGCGAGGACCTGCTGACCCAACGCCTGCAGATCCATGAGAAGTATGCATGGATGCTGCGATCCCTATTGCAGTAAAGGGCTCGGCGCAGTACCTGTAGTGGGGGGGGGGGGGGGGGCGGGGCGGGGAGGGGGAGCCGGGAGCGGGGCCGGGGTCGGGCGGCCCGGGCGGTACGCCGGGGCGCTCCGGCGAGCCACGCGCGGGCGGCCAAGCTCC
>NZ_JBRRCU010000042.1:0-37580 GCF_056759195.1 Stenotrophomonas sp. STEN083
GCCGCGCCCGCCCGGCCCCCCCCACCCACCCCCCCCCCCGCCGCGCCCCGCGCGCCCGGGGCCGCCTCCGCCCCCCCCGCCGCCCGCGCCCCCCGCCCGCCCCCCCCCCACTACGGGTGAGGCTCCTGCCGAGCATCGCTCGGCACTACGGTGTAGCCTGCTCTTCCCGCAACCGCAGCAACCGCCATGAGCGAACACAAAGCCCACCAGCTGTCGATGACCGTCCTGATGTCGCCGGAGATGGCCAACTTCTCCGGCAAGGTCCACGGCGGTGCGATCCTGCGCCTGCTCGATCAGGTCGCCTACGCCTGTGCCAGCCGCTATGCCGGCAATTACGTGGTGACGCTGTCTGTGGACCAGGTAACCTTCCGCCAACCAATTGGCGTCGGCGAACTGGTCACCTTCCTGGCCTCGGTCAACTTCACCGGCAACTCGTCAATGGAAGTCGGCATCAAGGTCGTTGCCGAAGATATCCGCAAGGGCGCGGTGCGCCATGCCAACAGCTGCTTCTTCACCATGGTGGCGGTGGACGACGATGGCCGGCCGACCCCGGTTCCCTCACTGCAGCCAGAAACCAGCGATGAGAAGCGACGCTTCGCCGCCGCACAGATTCGCCGCCAGTTGCGGCAGGAGATGGAGCAGCGGCATCTGGAGCTGCTGCAAAGCAATCCGTCGGGTGAAGCGGATTTGTCGGTGTAGGAAGGTTGTAGGAGCGGCGTAAGCCGCGAAGCTGGCAATCCATCCGATATCCGTAGTGCCGAGCCATGCTCGGCAGGGGCGTTACTAGTAGAGCCCCTTGCCGAGCATCGCTCGGCACTACATTTTGGCATTGCCGGTAAGGCCTCTGCCGAGCATGGCTCGGCACTACAGGAAAGGCTTCAACCGGTGTTCTGCACACCTTGCGATACACCGTTCACGCAGGCTACCAGTGCACGCAGAAGGCCTTCATCCTCGCGGTCACTCGCGCGCCAGCGCTGCAGCAGATCCACCTGCAGGATGCTGATCGGGTCGATGTAGGGATTGCGCAGGCGGATCGACAAGGCAAGTCGCGGGTCCTGCTCCAGCAACTCCTGCTGTCCGCTCAAGCGCTTCACCCAATGTGCGGTCAGCGCCAGTTCCTCACGGATCAGCGGGAAGAACTGCTCATGCAACGGCCCTGCCAGCTTGGAGAACTGCTCGGCGATATGGATGTCACCCTTGCTCAACACCATCGACATATCGTCGAGGAAGGTTTCGAAGAACGGCCAGTCGTGCGCCATCTCGCGCAGCGTTTGTTCATGCCCCGCATCAGCAGCGGCCTGCAGGCCACTGCCGACGCCGAACCACCCCGGAATCACCGCGCGCGCCTGGCTCCACGCGAAAACCCACGGAATCGCACGCAGATTGGTCAGCGCCGCATCCTGACCCAAGCGCCGCGATGGCCGTGAACCCAGCGTCATCCGCTCGATCACATCGATCGGGGTAGCTTGGCGGAAGTAGTTCATGAACTGCGCATCGCCAACAAAGGCGCGATACGCCGCCGAACTCTGCTCGGCGACCAACGCCATCACCGGCTTCCATTGCTCCTCGCGCGGCTCGGCGGCACGCGGCCGCAGGCTGGCGCGCAATACAGCGCCGGCAGACTGCTCCAGCGAGCGCAACGCCAACGCACGGATGCCGTACTTGCGATGGATTACTTCGCCCTGCTCGGTGACGCGCAGACGCCCACCGATGCTGCCACGTGGCGAGGCGTTGACCGCATGGGTGGTCTTGGTACCACCGCGGCTGATCGAACCACCGCGACCGTGGAAGAAAGTCAGCTTGACGCCGAACTCGGCTGCCGTTTCCAGCAGTTCGACCTGTGCATGCTGCAGACCCCAGCGCGAAGCGGCGATGCCGCCGTCCTTGCCGCTGTCCGAGTAACCGAGCATCACCATCTGCACGTCATCACGCGCGGCCAGATGGGCGCGGTAGACCGGATCGGCAAGCAGATCCCGCAGCGTTGCAGTACCTCGCTGCAGGTCGTCCACAGTTTCAAACAGCGGCGCGATATCCAGAGGCACTGCGCCATCGGCATCCAGCAGCCCCCCCCGCCGCGCCAGCGCCAGCACTGCGAGCACGTCGCCGCGATCATGCGCCATCGAGATGATGTAGCTGCCCAAGGCATCGGCACCGTGACGTCGACGCGCGTCAGCCAATGCAGCGAACACCTTGTCCAGGCGTTGCCCGGCCTCATCCTCGCCGCGCGCCAGCACTTCGGTACCGGCGGCATACGGCGACAGCAGCTGCGCACGTGCGACGTCATCCAAGGCATCGAACGCATCCTGCCCACCCAGCACCTCGGCCAGCGCGCGCGAATGCACGCTGGATTCCTGACGCACATCCAAGCGCGCCAGATGGAAACCAAACGTGCGCACGCGCCACAGCAGACGCCGCACCGAGAACCAGCCGGCGTGCTTACCCTTGTTGGCATCCAGACTGTCGAGGATCAGCTGGATGTCGTGGATGAATTCTTCCGGCGATGCATACGCGCCTGGCGCGTCTTCCTGCGTGGCCTGCAAACGCGCGCGCATGCGATCGTTGAGCAGGCGGTACGGCATGTCGGCGTGACGTGGCCGCGACTTCACCTGCGGCAGCAGTTGCTGGTATTCCTGCACACGCGCCAGCACCTCCGCGCTGACACCAACCAGTTCGGTCGATTGGCTGAGCAGGCTGGCCAATGCCACCATGTCTTTGAGGTACAGGCCGAGCACTGCGCTGCGCTGTGCGTTCAAGGTGCTGGTGATGGTGCCTGCGTCCACGTTCGGATTGCCGTCCATGTCGCCGCCGACCCAGGTGCCGAAGCGCAGCAGGCGCGGCAACGGCAAGGTTCGGCCCCAGGTGTCGCGCAGCGCCTGTTCCAGCGATTCGTAGAACACCGGGATTACCCGGTACAGCACGCGGGTCAGATAGAAGCCGACATGCTCGCGCTCATCATCAACGGTTGGGCGCACCGGCGAGGAATCGGCGGTCTGCCACGATGCGGTCAAGGCCATGCGGAAACGCGCCGCATCGGCGGCCTGCTCCCCGGGCGTACGTTGGCCGTCGAGGTTGTCGACCAAGGCAGCAACCATCAGCTGTTCTTTTTCCAGCAGCGCACGGCGCACAGCTTCAGTTGGATGCGCGGTGAACACTGGTTCGATATCGATCTGCGGCAGCCACTGCGCCAGTTCTTCCGGCGTCACGCCCTGCGCCTTCAGCGCAAGCAAGGCGTCATGCAGCCCTTCCGGCTGCGGACGTTTGGTACCTGCGCGCTGGTAGTCACGGCGACGACGGATGCGATGCACGCGCTCAGCGATGTTGACCACCTGGAAATAGGTGCTGAAAGCACGCACCAGCGCTTCGGAATCGCGCGGTGCGCGGCCGGCAAGCTGGGTGCTGAGCTGGGTCAACGGCGCCTGGCTTTCGCGGCGTGCAATGGCAGTGGTACGCACGTCTTCGACCTCGTCGAGGAAGCCGGGCGATACCTGTTCGGAAATCAGATCACCAACCAGCGTGCCGAGGCGGCGCACATCGTCGCGCAAGGGCAGGTCGGGGGTGGCGAAGACAACGCTGCTGCGGTACTCGTTCATCTAAGACGTAGAGCCTGGAGAGCGGAAACCCGTCAAGCCTACCGCAAAAATCGGCACAATTTTGCAGTGCACCAAACCTGAAACAGTTGCATTTGAATATTGTCTGGCGGCTGTCCTTTTGGACAGAAAGGCGCACCGGATCAGTCATCCGTAGACCTGTAGTGCCGAGCCATGGTCGGCAGAGGCGTTACCGGTAATGCCCCATGCCGAGCATGGCTCGGCACTACATTGCTGCCCCTGCGCCTAAGGCGCAGGGGCAGCAACAACACATCAGCGCTTCTTGCCTGCTTCGGCACCCAACCAACGGTCCAGCCAGTCTTCGCTTTCGGCCAGCATGGTCATGATCGATTCGCGTGCGCGGTAGCCATGCGATTCGTTCGGCAGCATCACCAGCCGCGAAGTGCCGCCCAAACCCTTCACCGCGGCGAACATGCGCTCGCTCTGGATCGGGAAGGTTCCGGAGTTGTTGTCGTCCTCGCCGTGGATGAAAAGGATCGGGTCCTTGATCTTGTCGGCGTAATTGAACGGCGACATTTTCTGGTACACATCCTGCGCCTGCCAGTAGTTGCGCTCCTCGGCCTGGAAGCCGAACGGCGTCAGCGTGCGGTTGTACGCGCCCGAGCGCGCAATGCCGGCCTTGAACAGACGCGTATGCGCCAGCAGGTTGGCGGTCATGAAGGCGCCATAGGAGTGCCCGCCAACGGCAATGCGCTCACGGTCAGCGACACCACGCTCCACCACTTCATCAACTGCTGCCTGTGCACTGGCAACCAGCTGCTGCACGTAGGTGTCGTTCGGCTCGGTGTCACCTTCGCCGACGATCGGCATGGTCGGGTTGTTCAGCACCACATAGCCCTTGGCCAGGAATGCCTGCGGGCCCCAGTAGCTGATGGCGTTGAAGCGGTACTTCGAGCCGCTGACCTGGCTTGCATCGGCGGCAGATTTGAACTCGGCCGGGTAAGCCCACATCAGCAGCGGGCGCGGGCCATCCTTCTTCGGGTCATAGCCAGGCGGCAGCAGCAGGTCGGCGGTGAGTTCAACACCGTCGGCACGCTTGTAACGGATCTGCTCCTTCTTCACTCCACGCAGCTGCGGCAGCGGATGGGCGAAGTGGGTCAGCTCGACCGGCTTGGCATCAGCAGCCAAGCCACGCGCATACAGATTGGCCGGTACGTCGTTGGATTCGCGATAGGTCAGGATGCGACCTGCTTCGCCTTCGATGATGCCCAGCGGCATTTCGTAATACGGCGCCTGCGAGTGGAACAGGCGCTCGCTCTTGCCACTGTCCAGGTCAACGCGATCCAGGAACGGACGATCACCTTCGGCCGATGCGCCGTCACCAATGCGATAGAAGCCCTTGCCATCAGCGCTCAGCTGCAGGCGCGAACGGCCGCCGTCATCCATCTGCAGCAAGGGCTCGCCCGGATCGCTGTAGCGGTCGTCTTCCGAACGCTGGACCAGCAGCGTCGCGGCCTGATCCAAGTGATCCGGAGCGATCTTCCACTGCTTCACCTGCCGGCTCTTCCACCAGTACTCATCCAGCAGCGCCAGCTCGCCATTGGCCCAGGTTGCGCCGGCATAACGCGAGCCCAGCTGTGCCAGCGTCACCGGCGGCCTGTCGAACGGCGCCGACTGCATCATCACCGCATCGCGCACCTTGGCCTCGCGCGACGGATCACCGCCATCCTGTGCTTCGGCCCACACCAGCGCGGCCGGTGCATCGGCCCGCCAGCTGATCGAACGTACACCGGTTGGCACTGCATCGTTGCCGGTCGGCAGGCCATCCACCAGCGGCAGGCGCGCCACCGTGTGCACCAGCTTGCCCTGCGCATCCAGTACTTCGATATGGCGCGGGAAGCGGCTGACCGGCACCGCATAGGAGAACGGCCGCTGCACGCGCTGGCTCAACAGGTACTTGCCATCGGGCGAGGCCGACAGGCCCAGATAGATGCCCGCCGCGCCAACCGGCTTGCTGTCACCGCTGATCGACACCCGTACCGGCTGTGCCTGCATGTAGTACTCGAACAGACGCGCATCGTCTTCGTTCTTCAACAGATCCTGGTAGGTGCGCACGGTGCGCACGCCCTGCCCGGCCTCGGTCTGCTGTACGGCCGGCCCGGTCGGGACACCGTCGCCGTGCGGCGGCTCACCCTGCCCGGCAGGACGCTGCATGACCAACAGTGCATCGCTACCCGGCAGCCACGCATAGCCGTTGCCGACGATGCTGTTCAGGCGCTCGGCTACGCGCCGCGCACTGGCGGTCTCCACATCGACCAGCCACAGCTCATTGCTGCCGGTAGCCGGGTTCAGCTGGTTGAAAGCCAGGTACTTCTGGTCCGGCGACCATGCCAGCGAGGCCACCGATAGCGGCTGCGGCAAACCGCTGATCTGGCGCTCCTTGCCGTCGCTGGTGGAGGCCAGCCACAACTTGCTGCCGAACGAGAAGCGGCTGTCGGACACAGTCCTGGGATTGATGCGCAGACCAGCCAGCTTCAGCTCCGGGGCCGCCACCTGGGCGATGGAGGGCAGCGCCGGGGTCTGCAGCAGCGCGGTCAGGTCGCGCTTGGGCGATAGGTACAGGCTGGGCGCGCGTGGAGCGTCCACCACCGCCTGCAGCGCGGCCGACGGCAGCCGGTAGCCCTCACCCTGCTGGGCGCCCTTCAGCGCCGGCGGCGGGCTCAGTGCCATGACCGGCGGTACCGCCAGCAGCAGGCCGGCGCACAGCACCAAGGCGGCCGAAGCGCGGCGACGGCGGTGGGGAGACAGGTTCATGGCGCATTCCTATTGGACAGAAACAATCCCCCAACTTAACAATCCCTTGCGCTCATGGCCCCTGCCTTTGGTTGGGCCCGCGGCGTGGGCACGTCGCCGCGATATACTGAGCGACCCGTTCCGAGGGGCGCTGCGACCGTTGGGTGGACCCGTCCACTACAGCCCGTGTTCTTGCACGGACTTCCCAAACGGCCAGGCTCGGACGGCTTTCACGCAACAACGGCGCCCGGCGAACGCGAGCCTGCTCGCACCACACCGGAGCTCTAAATGAACGCTGTTGCCACTACCTTCTCGCAGGAAGGTGATTACAAGATCCGCGATATCTCGCTGTCCGATTGGGGCCGCAAGGAACTGGACATCGCCGAGCACGAAATGCCGGGCCTGATGTCGATCCGTCGCAAGTACCAGGCCGAGCTGCCGCTGAAGGGCGTGCGCGTGACCGGCTCGCTGCACATGACCATCCAGACCGCCGTGCTGATCGAGACCCTGAAGGACATCGGCGCCGAAGTGCGTTGGGCCTCGTGCAACATCTTCTCGACCCAGGACCACGCTGCCGCCGCGATTGCCGCCACCGGCACGCCGGTGTTCGCCTGGAAGGGCGAGTCGCTGGAAGAATACTGGGACTGCACCCTGGACGCGCTGACCTTCACCCTGGCCGACGGAACCCTGACCGGTCCGGAGCTGGTGGTCGACGACGGTGGCGACGTCACCCTGCTGATCCACAAGGGCTATGAGCTCGAGAACGGCAGCAACTGGGTCAACGAGCCGGCTTCCTCGCACGAAGAACAGGTCATCAAGAACCTGCTCAAGCGCGTTGCAACCGAGCGCCCGGGTTACTGGGGCCGCGTGGTCAAGGATTGGAAGGGCGTCTCCGAAGAGACCACCACCGGCGTGCACCGCCTGTACCAGCTGGCCCAGGCCGGCACCCTGCTGATCCCGGCGATCAACGTCAACGATTCGGTCACCAAGAGCAAGTTCGACAACCTCTACGGCTGCCGCGAGTCGCTGGCCGATGGCCTGAAGCGCGCGATGGACGTGATGCTGGCCGGCAAGGTTGCCGTGGTCTGCGGCTACGGCGACGTCGGCAAGGGCTGCGCCGCTTCGCTGCGTGCCTATGGCGCGCGCGTGGTGGTCACCGAGATCGACCCGATCTGCGCCCTGCAGGCCGCGATGGAAGGCTTCGAGGTCAACACCATCGAATCCACCCTGGGCCGTGCTGACCTGTACGTCACCACCACCGGCAACAAGGACATCATCCGCATCGAGCACCTGAGCGCGATGAAGGACCAGGCCATCGTCTGCAACATTGGTCACTTCGACAATGAAATCCAGGTTGATGCGCTGGTGGGCTACAAGGGCGTGCAGCACGTCAACATCAAGCCGCAGGTGGACAAGTACATCTTCCCAGCTGCTAACGGTGAAGCTGGCAACGCGATCTTCCTGCTGGCCGAAGGCCGCCTGGTCAACCTCGGCTGCGCCACCGGCCACCCGAGCTTCGTGATGTCCAACTCGTTCGCCAACCAGACGCTCGCACAGATCGACCTGTGGGCGAACAAGGACAGCTACGAGAACAAGGTGTACCTGCTGCCGAAGAAGCTGGACGAAGAAGTTGCCCGTCTGCACCTGGAGAAAATCGGCGTGAAGTTGACCACCCTGAGCCAGGAACAGGCCGACTACATCGGCGTGCCGGTCGACGGCCCGTTCAAGCCGGACCACTACCGCTACTGATTTGCTTTGCCCTGCTGTGCCTTAGCCCCTCTCCCGCCTGCGGGAGAGGGGTTGGGGTGAGGGCAGCTTTAGCCGGTAAAGCCCCTGCCGAGCATGGCTCGGCACTACAGCTTGAGCCCCTCTCATGCCCGCGGGAGAGGGGTTGGGGTGAGGGCAGCTTTCAGCAGGTAAAGCCCCTGCCGAGCATGGCTCGGCACTACAGCTTGAGCCTCTCTCCCGCCTGCGGGAGAGGGGTTGGGGTGAGGGCAGCTTTGCAAAGAACGGGCGCCGCAAGGCGCCCGTTCTGTTTGCGGCACAATCGCCCCAACACGATTGCCTGCCGCCGCCATGACTGCACTTGTCCCCGATGCCATCACCGCCCAGCTCGCCCTCGCCTGCGGCGTGATCCGGCAGCAGCTGGCAGCCAACCTCATGGCCATTTACCTCTACGGGTCCGCACTCGACGGTGGTTTGAAGCCGCTCAGCGATATCGACCTGCTGGTGATCGTGGCCCAGCATCCCGACACTGCCACCCTGCGACAACTGCAGCGCGAGCTGCTGGCCATCTCGGCACCGCCTGGCCGGCATCCAACACTGCGCGCATTGGAAGCGACGGTAATCGCGCAGGCCGAAGTGAAGCCCTGGCGTCATCCAGCACGGCGCGAGCTGCAGTTCGGCGAATGGCTGCGCCAGCACATCCTTGCCGGCATCCTGGAACCGCCCACGCCGGACCCCGACCTCGCCATCCTCCTGAGCAACGCCCGTCAGCACAGCATCGCCCTGTACGGCCCAGCCCTCATGGAACTACTTCCCTCCGTGCCCGAGCGCGACTTCCAGCGGGCACTGGCAGATACCCTGACGCTATGGAACACCGCAGACGACTGGCACGGCGAGGAAGCAAACATCGTGCTCACATTGGCACGCATCTGGTACAGCGCACAGACCGGAAGCATTGCGCCGAAGGATGTCGCCGCGGAGTGGCTGCTGCAGCATCTACCGGAGCAGCATCACGCCGTTATCAGGCAGGCAAGGCAGGAGTATCTCGCGCCGACCGACAGCCCTCCCCTCTGGCCCGCCGCTTCATTGGCCGCTTTCATTCACGCAGCCAAGGTGCGCATCACCCAGATCCTGCCGGCGGACAACAGCTGAGTCGCCAACAAGCGACCTTTGCCGCATCATTGCCCAGCTTCCCTCCTTCCTGGAAACGCAGATGGCCAGCAACGAAAAAGTCCAAGGTCCGGCATCGTATTTCCCGTCCATCGAGAAGACTTACGGCAAACCGATAAAGCACTGGCTGCAGCAGCTGGAGACGGTCAAGGACAAGAAGCACATGGAACAGGTGGCCTTCCTGAAAGAACAACACGATATCGGCCACGGTCATGCCAACGCACTGGTCGCTTACCAGCGGGCGCAGAGCGGAAGCTGACAGGCGCATACCAAGCTCCCCACGCGACAGCAACACGCCAGCACCTCCCGGACAAGAACTCCCAACATGCAACCCACCCTCATCGAGCGCCCGGCCTTCAACGTCATTGGCATGGAAGCAATCTTCCGCGAAGGCGAAGATGGCTATGCCGAACTCTGGCAACGCTTCATCCCGCGCGAGAGTGAAGTCACCGGCAAAATCGATCCAGTCGTCAGCTACGGCGTCTGCATACCGCAGGCCGACCGCACGCTGCGCTACATCACCGGTTTCGAGGTGAGTGAGGAAGCGGTCATCCCGAAAGGCATGGTCCGCGTCCAGGTTCCCGCGCAACGCTATGCCGTTTATACCCACACTGGCACTGCGCCGCAGATCAGCGCAACGTTCAAGGCAATCTACGATCACCTGCTGGCCGATCACGGCCTACAGGCAAAAGACGGCGTTGACCTGGAGCGCTACGACGCACGCTTTGACGATCCGTTCGATCCGGCAGCGCAGATGGAACTGCATATCCCGATCCATTGATCGGCAAGACAGGCAGCTTGCTCACCGACTCCTGTTCTGGGAGTGTGGGAGTTTCAGCAGCTCCATGCACTCCGGCCAAGCAAAGCGAGCAGGCGCCGCCCGGCGCCCGTTTCGCATGCGTCCCCGGCATCAACCGCGATGAATGGACACCCCACCATCCACCAGCATCGCCGCGCCGGTCATGAATGAAGACTGGTCCGAGGCCAGGAACATCGCCGCCGCCGCCAACTCGCGTGGATCGGCAATACGCTTCAGTGCATGCAACTGCGCCACCTGCACCATCGCTTCCGGCGAGCCATTCATTTCATGAGCCATCGGTGTATCGGTACCGCCAGGCAACAAGGCATTCACCCGTAGCCCCTGCGGCCCGAACTCCGACGCCAATGCCTGCGTCAGCCCGATGATGCCGGACTTGCTGGCCGCATAGGCCGCAGCACCGGCGAAACCCACCGTATGCCCGACAAAGGTTGAAGTGAATATCAGGCTGCCACTGCCGCCGCGCAGCATCGCCGGAACCTGATGCTTGGCGGCCAGAAACATCGCGGTGAGGTTGGTATCCAACGTGTGCTGCCAATCGGCCAGCGCCAGCCCGGGTGTCGGCCCCAATGGCCCCATCGTGCCGGCATTGTTGAAGGCCACGTCCAGTCGACCGAACCGGTCCAAGGCCAAATCGACCAAGGCCCTTGCATAAGCCTCTTCGCAGACATCGCCCGGCAGACACACCGCATTGCCGCCACTTCCGGCAATCTCCGCGACAAGCCGATCCAACTCGGCAGCGCGCCGCGCTCCCAGCACAAGGGCCGCGCCTTCTGCGGCGAACAACACTGCTGCAGCACGGCCAATACCGGAACTGGCACCGGTGATGATCGCAACCTTTCCATGTAGCTGCTTCATGTAAGCTCCAATCGACAAGGGAGCTGCATGCTGCATCCATGGCGGCAGTATTGCCCGCCAGATTCGGACACCAAAGCCAAGGTCCAACAGCTGCAACCGGAGTCCACGCGCGATGGCTGATATCACACCGCAGGAAATGAGATGAGCGACTTCACCGATGTGCGCTTTACCCTCGCTGTGCAGGATCTGGCAAAGTCCACTGACTACTACGCTTCAGTGCTTGGCCTGCAAATGGATTTCACTGCGCCCGGCTGGAGTTTCATGTCGCGCGGCAGCTTCCGGATAATGCTGGGCGAATGCATCGACGCTACGCCGCCGCATGCGCTTGGTGATCACTCCTGGTATGGCTACATAACCGTGGCAGACGCCAGCAGTCTGTTTGATGAGTACCAAGCGGCGGGCGCGGAATTCACCCAGCCGCTCGCTGACAAGCCGTGGGGCATGCGTGAGTTTGGAGTGCGCACCATCGACGGCCACAGGATCATGTTTGGGCAGGAGCTTTGAAGGCTCGTCAGGATGCTGGGCCCTGGAGCACGCTTACCGGGGCTGTTGTAGGAGCGGCGTAAGCCGCGAAGCTGGTACATCTGCAGATGGCACAAATACCTGCAAGCTCCAGCGCCATCTGCTTCACGGCTTACGCCGTTCCCACAATCGAGAGAAACTCAGATTGCCCCCGGGCGCAGGCGCAGGCTGCCCAGCACTTGATCCCACAGCCCCAGCGCCTGGGCATCATCGCGGAATGCCGGTGCATCGGCCTTCTCTTCGGTCAGCAGCTGCAGCGACAGGAATGGGAACTGCAAGGACTCCGCGCGCCCCTGCGATTCCCACAGGAAGGCATACATCTTGCCCCCGTCAGCTTCTGCATGGGCAAGAATCTCCTGCCCCTGAATCGGCCCTACGTTGCGTTCACCACGGCGCAGATTGCGCATCCGCGCTGCGGCGGCTGCATACTCCGGCGGCAGATCGGAGGCACGCTGCAGCAATGGCTGATCAGGCTTGCCGGTGACATACGACATCAAGGTCATGCGCGCGCCCGGATGCGCACGCGGACGCAGGCCGATGGTCATCTCCTCGCTGTTGATGCGATTGCCCGCTATGAAACCCGAGTCGACGCAGAAGCCCGCGGTGGTCGGAATGGTATTGGGATCGCGGTAGCTGATCCTCGGACGCAAGGCGCGGTAGTTCTCGATCGCGGCCGGCAACTTCGCGGCCTCGGTCTCACCACTGACCAGGTATTGCACGTTGTGCGTTGGGTCCAGCACGTAAAGCTCCTGGCGGTGACCGGCGCGGCTGCTTTCGCTGAGCCAGGACGTCACCAGCACCGCATCATCGTCAATACGCGTTTCGCTGACCGACATGGACTCACCCGCACGATGCCGCGCCGCCTTCAGCGCAGCGATGCGCGCAGCCACGCGCTGACGGAACGCTTCGGCCGATACACCGGTAGTCGTCTCCACCTTCTTGCGTGCATACACGTAACCAGGCTGGATCGAGGTCGCAGCAGGCACATCCAGCAGGAATCGGCCAACGCACAAAGTCTTCATCTCGCTTCCCTGTCGTTTCGGTGCCGCGCCGGCAACGCCGCCCGAGGCAAAGGTCAGTAGTACTGCAGCCAGCACGCCATGCAACAGCGGCCGCCGCGTCATCGCATGCAACGCCTCACGCCCAGTCCGCGCTTTGCGCAAACCGCACTGCGGCGTAAAGGGTTGCCCAGCGGGTGCGCTCGTCGTTGTAGCTGCCTTGATGGTCATAGCCTTTTTTTCCTTTCAGCGCGTACTGCCCGGTGCCGAAACTGCCTTGGCGGAAACATCCAGTGACCTCAGCTTTGGGGGCCGCACCTGAACACGCCGGGACTGTGCCATCACCAGGATCGGCGGGATCGGCAATCTCCAGCTTGATCACACCAACCGCGTCCTGCAGTTTGATCTTGCCGTTGTGGTTGTCCGATACCGGCGTCACCGAATCCACGCCGGTCATGCTGCCACCGCTCCAGCCCAGATCACCCCAGGCAAGCTGCTTGGCATCATCACCGTAGTGCGCGAAGGTCGGCTTGTGGTACTTGCGCTCGATGTCCTTGTGGAAGTCCCGCACACCTTCGATATTGATCTGGAAGCCGGTACGTGGCGTCAGCGCCGGGCCATCTTCTTCTTCGCGTGCCGATGCCGCCGCCGGCGCCGGTGCGCTCGGATCGAGCAGACCAGTATTGGCTTCGGGAACCAGCCCATACCATTTGGTGTTGAGGTAGATCTCGTTGTACGGATCTGCGCCAACCGGCAGACGCGGGCCCTTGTCGCCCAGCTCCAGCCAGGCCTTGCCTTCGTTGTAATCCGCAGCGGGCAGCAGCTCCAGGCCACCGGGTGATTTGGCGAGGATCGCCACCACTTCGCCGGCATCGCGGCCCAGGATGATGCTCGAAACACCGGTATAGCCAGCACGGCAATGGTGATACGTAGCTGCTGCGCCCGTTGCCGGCATCACCCCATGCGAGACGCCCAGCAACTTGCCATAGTTCGAAACCTGCGACACCGCGCGTGCCACCAGGCCGCCCATGGAGTGGGTGACCAGCAATACCTTCTGCGCATTGATACCGCGCGTGGCGTAATACGGCAGGATCACGTTATCGATGCGCGCGACGATGTCCTGCGCCGACAGACGATTGCTCTGCAGCCAGTTGTAACCACCGGACCAGACCTCGAAGCGGTAGTGCGCGGCGTGCTTGGCCTGCTCCAGGGTAAGCGCGGCGTTGCCGCCGACCATCTCGCCATACTCGGCCGGCGCGCGGGCGCCATCTTCGGCCCACCACGGCTGCAGCTTGCCCGCCGACATCAGGTCATTGAGCTTGCGCTGCATCTCCGCCATCACCGGGTTGTAGGCCGAGCGCATCAACTGGCCCCAACCACGTTCGCGCGCCAGCGTCTCGGGAATGGTCTTCTCCGCATCAAGCGGACCGCGGTCATCCACTTCCGACGTCAACGGATTCAACAAGCGTTGCCGCGTGGCAGCGCCACGGAACAGGAATACGAACATCTGCCCGATCGCCCCCAGCACCGCGCCGACACCGTCCGTGTTCGGTGGCCGCCATACCGGATCGCCGGTGACCGTCGACTTCAGGTTGGTGCCCATGATGCCGGGCAGGAAGATCACCGGAATCACCGCATCGGTATCGGCCTCGACCACCTTGTCGCGTTTGTCCTTGACCTGGGTAAGCCGCGCACGTGCGACCGGCCGCCCATCCTCGTCCCAGTCTCCGCTGGGCAGCACAACATCCTGTTTCTCTTCCATGCGCTAGACCTTCCCAAGAATCTTGATGAGCACCTCATCGATACCCTGCCCGCTCTGCCGCGGCAGGCGCCCCTGTGCATCGGTGACCACCTCGCTGCGGCCACCATCACCGCGGGTGAGCTGCACCCGAGTATTGGGCATGGGCTCGCCCGTGGCCCGGTGCCGCACCACGTAGACATCATCGAACTGCGGGTCTGGCCAGCTGTTCATTTCGGTGGACAGATGGGTGCCGCCAAGGAAGCTCTTCTTGCTCGCATGCACGGTGATCTTGCCCGGGCAGTTGAAGCTGATGTTGCCGCCTTCGATGGTGACGCTGGCGCCACCGGTGGTGGCGATGTGCAAGGTCTTGCCGGCAGTCAGTTCCACCACGCCCTGGGCGCTGGCTGCGCGCAGGGCCTGCTTTGATTGCATGCGCACTTCGTCGTGTTGCGCCTGCACGTTCAGTTCATCGGTGCCGGCTACCACGCTCAATGCATTGCCGCCGTCGCCACCGCCTTCCACGGCAGTGGCCAACATGCCGATGGCCTGGCCTGCGTGCAGACGCGCGTCGCCCATCACCGCGGTATCGCTGTCGCCGCCGCTGGCCAATAGCAGGCCTTCGCCGACCGACCAGTGCAGTGCCTGCCCAGCGACATGGACAATGCCAGCCGGCGCCGCGAATCCCAGCAGCGGATCGCCGCTATGCGGTACCCGGCCCTCACCGGCGCTTGCCTGCCGCTGCTCTGCTTCGCTGCTGGCAGCTTGGTACTCCGTACCGGCAACCGTGGTCTTGGCGCTGGCCAACATCGCTGCCAGCGGCGCCTTGTCTGGCACGATGCTGGAGCGGTCCTTGCCGCGCGCGCCTTCCTTCATCGCCAACGCAGTGGTCAGATGCGTGCGCGCCGATTGATTGAAGCGTGTACTCAAGGCCTGCAACTGATTGAGCAGGGCCGCAGGTTGCACGGCTTCGCCCGCCGGACTGTTGCTGCGGTGCGCGTAAGCACTGAACCAGCCGCCCGACGTTGTACGCACCGCGCCCCAGGCATCACTGCGCAGCTCGAAGCCGGTGCCGCGCAGGCTGCCAAGGAAGTTGTCGGCCTGATGGCGCAGATGGCCAAGACTCAATTGCGAGGTCTGCTGACTGCTGGCCAGCTGCACGCGCAGTTGCTGGTCGGTGTCGTCAAACAGCAGGTGATTGCTGCCTTCGCCGCCGTCCCACTCCCGGGAACGTATGCCCCATACCGCGCCCGCATTGCGGTGCGCATCGTCGCCGGCGCCGGCCGCGTGCCAAGCCGGCGCATGGCCGCCACTGAGATTGCCCTGCGCACTGGCGGCGCCATCGCGCGCCTGTGCATAGGCACTGTGATCGGCGTCGGCACTGGCACCAGCGGGGGTGGGCGCAACACCCGCTTCGCCACGGCCGTTGTACAGCGAGCCCAACACGATGGGACGATCGATATCACCCTCAAGGAAACCGACCAGCACTTCCTGGCCGATACGCGGCAGGAACTGCGCACCAACACCGGGGCCCGCATAGCGCTGGGCTACCCGCAGCCAGGTGGTGTCGCCCTGCTCATCCTGGAAGTGGAAACGCAACCGAATCCGGCCAAGGCTGTCGGCATGCACGTCCTTGCTTTTGCCGCCCTGCCCCGCGACGACCACCGCGGTCTGATAGCCCGGCACGGTCGGCCGTGGATTCAGGCGATGACCGTTGCCATCTTCCAGCGCCGGCCGCCATGGCAAGTTCCGCTCGGTCGCCTTGAAGCGATTGGCATAGCCCACTTTCTCAGCCTGCTGCCACAGCCCGGCATCGGTCCCTGCCATCGGCGTGCTACCCAAGGCATCGTCCATCGCCTTGCGTACATCAGTCGGCAGGTTGTTGATACCCGCGTGCTCCACCTCCACCAGCAACAACTCTGGCGCGGTCGCAAACGGCGCCTGTTGCACCTCAAGCCAGGTGCCGGACTGGAAACCGCGCACCGTGCCCTGGCCCTGCCAGCTGCGTCCGTGAACTTCATGTGCCTGCGCCTGCAAGCGCGCATACCAATCGGCCGCACCGGCATTGTTGAAAGCATATGCGCCAACGGCGTCATAGCTTTCGCGCTTGGAGGCCTCACCGCCGCCGTCCAAGGGCAGCTGCGTGCTGATGCTGCGCACCTGACGGTAATCATCGCTGAGCAGGCTCAGGCTGGTGCTGCCCAGGACGCGGCGTCGGCCCAGCGTCTGGATGCTGTCCGTGGATTCGGTTGCATCACTGCGGTGGAAGCGCACGCCGCCTGCGGCGCTGCGGGCATCCTGCGGGAGGCCCAGGCTATCGGCGAAGATCTCCATGCCGTTGCCGCAAGAGGATTGTTCCTCGGCGTAGAGACGCCAACCCAGCCCTTCCTCGGCCAACAGCCGCTGCAGGAAATCCAGATCGCTCTCGCGGTACTGCACGCAATAGCTGCGTACGCGCGTACCAATGAATTCATCGCAGCCTTCGGCCCAGCGCCAATTGGCCAGGTCCGGATAGTCGGCAAGCACGGCGTCGACTATCTCGCGCACGCTCTTGTCCTGGAACACACGGCTGTGCCGTGCATGCTGCAGCCACCAGGTCCACGACCGCAGCGACACGCGGTAGCGCACCAGTCCGCCATCACTGCCCATGCGCTGTGCGTGCGCAACCAGACCACTGCGTTGCTGCTCGCCACCATCGGCCATGCGCATCACCAGCACCGCCTGGGTGCCAAGCAGCGCATCCAGCGCAACGCCTTGATCGGTGGACAGCACATCCACATCCGTCTGCGCGTGCGCAGACAGGCCATCGCGGCCCCACCAGCGTTCGACCATGCCCCCGCCAAATCCCGAGCATCGCCATTGATACTGACGCTGTGCATCACTCGGCGCAGCCACCTGCGCCATCAGGCTATTCAGCTTATCCATGCCAACCCAATGCGTTTCCCGTCTGCCATTCAGCAGACGCGGTAGGATCCCCCAAGTCGAATCTATCAGAACTTTCCTATAGCCCGCGTTACGGGTTGGAGGGGTCGGATTGGTGGGAACAGCCGATTGCTATCTCAGATAACTTGAACCGCTGTGACCATCCACACTGCATCACGTATCGCGACTGTGCGGAAGATCACAAAGCGCACGACGAATTGAGCCATTCATCACTAAAGCTGTACTGACACCAAGAATGAATGGGCATTCAGCCCGTTCCGCCCCCACATCTTGCCCGCGACTTCACACTGGCGAAATTAAGAATCCGTCACCCAAAATTGGACTTGTTATCCAAATAGCCGCTTCAACGACTTCGAATCGATTTCACAACGGCATCCCACAAGCCCATAGCCTCCTCGTCTGTTAACGCCGAATCGAACTTGATCGGAACTGGACCTGATGGCAGGTCACGCGATTCTCTGAAGGCGATAGGGTTGCGCGCCGCCGCAGATGCAGACTCACCTCCAACTTCAGTTTGCGTACTCATTGAGAGCGTGAACGACGGCCTGGACAGCCCCGGTGCAGCACGCATCGACCAGAGTCCGAACGATAGGGAGTGTCGATCCTCCAGCTGTTTGAACCTAACAAGCGCCTGCTCCGCCTCTTCGCCGTCTACGGAAACACTCGCCCTCCGAAGCACTTTCATCCTACTACCAAGGTAGTCGGATGCTTCGTCGACGCGCGCCCCCAACGTCTCACCTGAACCCGAGCGCTCCATGCTGCTTGTATAGAATTCGAACAGCACGCCATCCTGGCTACGCCCACCGGCAGCATGAAATATGACAACTTCGTAATCTTGATTCGATTTTATCAACAGCGGCCCGAGACAGAATCGATCGCCCCTTTCGCCGTCAGCGCCACTAGCTACTGAAATCTCACCGGCCAACTTTCGTACATTGTTAGCGGCCGCATCACGGCCGCGTGAATACGCGTCACCTTCTACGAACACCTGCACACCTTCGATCAAAAGATGCGCCTCATAGGTGACAGCACGATCAGTCTCGAAGCTTTGATAACGCTCAATGAAATGCACGCCGCTAGCTTCTCTTGCGTGGCTCTTCAAAACAGACTCACCCGAACCGATATTGGTTTCGGACGCGATCTCCGCAACCCGCTCACTCACTCGACGATCAAACAACTCCTGATCAACACCAGTGTCAGCAATAGAGACATCCATGGTCTTGAAATCAGCATCTCTGCCGTAATACAGCGTAACCCTCGCATAGGGTGACCACTTGAGGTCCTTCGGAAGGCTGACAAACATTCGCCCAAGGCACTCCTCCTTCATCTCCCGTGTCAACTCACTGATAACTTTCCGCTCTTTTTCGGTAGGCCCGCCACAGCCGAGCACCAACAAGCACGCCGCAAGAGACGTAACGGCAGCAAACTTAGACATCATCTGATCGCCCGTTCCATACAATTGCATATCTATCAACGTCCTTTTCAGATCAACCATAATCGCTCTCAGAAAATCTCTGCCCCTCGGAAGCTACCAACTTTCGCAGAAGAGACGTGTTGTGCTGATAGCACGGAGCATCCCTCCATCAAGCACATACAGGCGCTCGCGGCACCCCTCGCCTGAGGGCACATCCAGAATGTACTGAGCAACCAACAGACGGCTATCGGGCCTGCTCAAAAGGTCCGTAACGTAGATAAAGCCATCACTTGTTCTACTGGGCGGATCCATCGAACCAAACATCTCGACAACTGAGCTCAGGTCAGCACCCGACGTCAAATCAATGAGCGTGTAGTAACGGCATCCCGCACCGCAGCTATGAAGCCCGAGATGGTATCGGCCAGCAAAGTTCACAACGGGATCGCGCACATGCTTACCCATGCGGTCCCGCCAGGTACCGCCATGGTCCAATCCATAACCTTCGGGAACCCTCGCCGTATCGATGAAGGAAACTGGAAAGCTCGTAAATTGCAGGCGGCTCGCTTCACAGCCTTCATGTGCTGCTGCGATGCCCCCTATCGCGCATAGCATCAGAGAAAGAACAACTGTCTTGCGCAACGTCACGACTGCCATCTCCTTAGCTCTCTATCTCGTCTTCAAGACCGACGGCATGATTGCCCTCATGGCCGTCCTACGGACTCGCACGTTACATGGCCGCAATCTTGCCGCCGGCAAGCGCCCCCTTACTCGGGCCACGAAGCAAGCCTGCCTAGCAAACGCTCGTAATCTGGCATTTCCGGCGTGGTATGCCGCAGGTGCAGGTTGTGCAGGATGGCGTCGAAACGCTTTTCACTTTCCTCCAGCGGCGGTGGTTGCTGCTTCAGCTGCGGGTAGGTTTGTTGCGACCAACCCTGCATCGTCATCGAAACGAACGGCATCGCTTGAACGCCTTCAATCCCTGGCATGCCTGCATACAGCTGGTAAGTACGCACACCGGGATCGCGCTTGGTATCGCCCTCGCGGGTGATGGCAATACCGGTTTTATCGAAGCTCAGCCCTCCGGCCAGAATTCCGCCCGGTTTGACAACATCGCGTCGCTGCACGTCATCTGCCGGCATTGTCAGCAACACACCGGGATAGGCCAGGACCTGCCTCCAGTTGGAGATGGGTTGCTTGGCGATGCCTTCGCCTTCATCTGGTGCCGGCCGGTAACCAGTGTCGATGCTGTAGGCGACATTGGGGCGGTCCACGTAACGGAACGAGGCGTGCGCGTGGTAATCGGTGGTCCCATCGTCGGCGAAGAACAGGCCCGGGAAACAGACACCGGGTTCGTCCGGTACTTCGCCAGGCGCGCGCAGCCGCATGCGCTTGATGTCGCGGCGGATCTTGGCCATGGCTTCCTCTCGACGCGGATTGCCCTCCTCCGAGTTCACATAGGCCACTAACGAAATGACATGACCATCCAACAAAGCGCGTACCGCCAATCGGCCGGTGCCGCTTTCTGTTGCAAGCTCACCGGGAAGGCCGAAGCTGTGGATGCGTCGGTTGTAGGCGATCTTCAGCTTTTCCTTGGCCGCCTCAACTGTTGCTTCTCGTCCCCTGATTATTGCCTCATCCGCACCCCTTGCTCGAGCCTCCTCAACTGCAGCCTCGCGCCTCTGCACGCCTCTTGTCCACGCCGCGACACTGGTACCGCGATCTGCAGTCTGATAACGATCACGATGCATCGCCATCACTTCTTCTGTAGCTGGCTGCGACACCATCACTCGCATTACTCCGTAACTCATACGCTCGCGACGATCACCATCTACACCATCCGGGAACAAGGCTGGTTCGTTGTCCTCCACCTTGCGCAGCGGATCCAGCGCCCATTCGATCGGGCCATCCACCTCGAACACCAGACGTCCCAGACACTCGCGGGTGGAACCTGGCGTCCAGGTCGGCCTGAAATCGCGCGTTGTCTGCAGACGCGACATATGCTGTTGCAGACGCTCTTCAATCACAGGCCCGGGGAGCGGCGCCGACGGCGGCGTTGACCCATCGCAGGCGACTGGCCCGAGCAGCGTAGCGGAGGTGATCAATATTGCTTTGCAGATCTTCATGATCTCTCTTGGTTGGAACGATGTTCCAGTGACGTCCTTGTTATCGCCTGCGCAACACCGCGCTTCGGCCCCTCCCCTTGCAAAGCAGGGGAAGGTTGGGAGGGGGTTGCTGCAGGCGTGCACAGCCTCAAAAGCACCCATGCCCAGCCCTCCCCTTCGCTACGCGAAAGGGAGGGAGCACAGCTGTCGTAGCGCTTACTTTGGCGGCGTCGGCTTGCCCAACAGGCGCTCGTAGTCCGGCATCTCCGGCGTGGTGTGCCGCAAGTGGAGGTTGTGCAGGATGGCGTCGAAGCGCTTCTCGCTTTCCTCAAGCGGCGGCGGTTGCTGCTTGAGCTGCGGATAGGTTTGTTGTGGCCAAGCTTGCATCGTCATCGAAACGAAAGGCATTGCCTGCACTCCCTCGATTCCCGGCATACCCGCATAAAGCTGATAGGTGCGCACACTGGGATCGCGCTTGGTCTCGCCCTCGCGGGTGATCGCGATACCGGTTTTATCGAAGCTCAACCCGCCGGCCAGAATTCCGCCCGGTTTGACAACATCGCGCCGCTGCACGTCATCGGCCGGCATTGTCAGCAACACACCGGGATAGGCCAGGACCTGCCTCCAGTTGGAGATGGGTTGCTTGGCGATGCCTTCGCCTTGCTCTGGTGCCGGTCGATAGCCAGTGTCGATGCTGTAGGCGACATTGGGGCGGTCCACGTAACGGAACGAGGCATGCGCGTGGTAATCGGTGGTGCCATCGTCGGCGAAGAACAGGCCCGGGAAACAGACACCGGGTTCGTCCGGCACTTCGCCGGGTGCGCGCAGCCGCATGCGCTTGATGTCGCGACGGATCTTGGCCATGGCTTCGTCTCGGAGTGGATTGCCCTCCTCCGAGTTCACATAAGACACCAGCGAAATGACATTGCCACCTAATAGGGCGCGTACGGCCAATCGGCCGGTGCCGCTCTCTGTTGCAAGCTCGCCGGAAAAGCCGAAGTTGTGGATGCGCCTGTTTCGGGCGATCTTCAGCTCTTCTTTGGATTTCAAAACGACTCGTTCGTATGCATCCACGACCAACTGACTATCACCTCGAGCGCGAGCTGCTACTACCTCAGCCTCATCTCTCCGCACCGCGCTGGTCCACGCGACAACGCTGGCGCCGCGATCCGCAGTCTGATAACGGTCGCGATGCATCTCCATCACCTCTTCGGTAGCAGGCCGCGACACCATCACTCGCATTACGCCGTAGCCCATACGTTCACGACGATCGCCAGGTACGTCATCCGGGAACAGCGGTGGTTCGTTGTCCTCCACCTTGCGCAGTGGATCCAGCGCCCATTCGATCGGACCATCTACCTCGAATACCAGTCGTCCCAGACACTCGCGGATAGAACCCGACGTCCAGGTCGGCCTGAAGTCACGCGTTGTCTGCAAACGTGGCATATGCGGCTGCAGGCGCTCTTCAACCACAGGGCCGGAGTGAGGCGCCGATGGCGGCGTCTGTACGTCGCACGCAACCGCGCCGAACAGCAGCACGCAGATCGTCAACAGTGGTCTAGCGCTCTTCATGATTTCTATTGGTTAGCACTATCTTCCAGCTACTTCCTTGTTACGCCTGAGCGACGCCTCGCCCAGCTTCGGCCCATGCCCTTGTTAACTAGGGGCTAGCGGGGTTAACGGCGTGCACTGTCTGCGATCACATCGCGCTAACAGGTCGAACGCTTCTTATCGATGTTCTCGATCTAACCTCGCCTGTTATAGACGAGGTCGTGGAATCCCGTTGGATAGCGCATCCTTCGCCTTATCCAATAAATAGTCTGCTCCCTTTTTCACACCATCACCGATAGCACGCCCAGCGGCCTCTGCAGCACGGTCGACCGCATCGTCCACCTTGTCCTTGACCCCCCTTTTGATAGCTCTTGTTTGCGCACCTGCGAATTCGCCGATTTGCTGAAGCCAACTTGCTTCATCCTCATAGACCATCCGCCACCGCAAATAACCAAATATTGACCAGCTCTCGCGGCCTTCCATTTCATACGGCAACTTCCCGCCATCTCTCCAAGCATCGAGATCCTTGCGATCAGCGCCCTCCAAACGCTTCGGCCACGCTTGTGGAGTTGAGTTCATCGCAGATCGCCTTTGGGCTGCTGCCATGCGATCAAATGCACCACCCTCGCGCATGATTCTCTCGTCTTCTTGCTTGATTCTTTCCCATTCCTTGTATCGCGCATCTTGCGCTTCCAAGAGCTTCATCCTCTCTTCCTGCTGCCGCTTCCAAGCTGCTTCATTCGGCGCTCCGAATGGCTTGAACCACGCTCTGGAGTCATGGATGTAGTCATCCATCAAACGAGAAATTCGAGGATCGACATCACCCGCAGCCTCCCAGATCGGCTTGATCTCTTGCCAGCACTTCATCTTGTAGCCCCAGACATAGCCGACTGCCGCATCACGCAGACCAGAGATCGGCAAAATGCTGCGACCACGTAACTCAATGAACTTACTTATGTTGTCCGACAAGCCATTGGGAACTCGTAGTGCAGGATCACTCCTTTCATCCTTCAGCAGCGCCTCGTACTCCAACCTGAGTTCATGGTTGGCCATCACAAGATCAACAACATCTTGACCGTTCTTCTTGCCTGCGCGACTAACGAATGGCTGATGCCGTAAACCTGCCGGAACAGCGTCACCTAGCCGTAGCCTCCGCCATTGCAGGTACCTTCCATAGTGTTCATGCATTATTTGCTGCAGCGAGCCATATGAAGTGCCGCCAACGGCATCGAAATAGTTCGAATAAGCCCTGATCAATTCGCCATCAACTTCCATAGATTCACGAGCGCTTCTTGATAGCCCAGGCGAAGCTGCATCTAGTGGAACCCCAGCAGCCCGAGCGCGCTGATACATCTCCTGCAATGGGATCTGCGAAAACTTGGCCGCATCTCGACCCTCGGTACCGACATAGCCCTTGCCCTGCTCTGACGGGATGTAGCCCCCACCAAGGTCAGAATGCACTCCCGGATAAACCAACTGCACAGCCTTGCGTGCATTACCCCGATAGGCATCGAGAGGGAAAGATGCCCGCACCTCCAGCGCAGCAACCATATGCACGCATTCCCGAACATATGCCGGCACTGCTAAATCCGCCGCACGCCCCCATCCTCCGTGCCCGTCAAAGGCTATGCTGCTATTTGCCATTCCCACAGAAGCAACTGTGTCAAAGATTCCTAGAAAATCAACTTCAACGGGAATTCCACACAAAGTAAAGTCAGGATCAAGTGCATCCTTAAGCCAGCTACAGAACACACGCGCCTCCGCCGCTCCTCGTGAGAAGCCGAATACGGAAATTCGAATAGTCCGCACTCTAGGTTTGGATGCCTTGCGCCATCCTGCAATCTTTGGAGCCAGAGCCTCCCGCCGCCCCTTCAAAATAGAGCGACGCCCTAGATCATTGGGCGGGTTCGCAGCGGTAGTAGTAAGTAGCTGAACAGATTCCAGCATATTAATTTCACGAAGCAATTCGATCTCATCACCAGTCTGTTTTCTTAGCTGATGAACGGGAATATTGAGATCCGTTGACATCCTCTTGACAGTCTGTGGATCCGACATTCCAAGCGCTTCACCGAGATCACTCCGCTCATAGTAGGCGTGCAAGTTATCTAGTACCTTCAAAAGCGCCCAGTTTATACGTGCTTCCCCGCCCCAGCCTGCAGAGAGACCTGCAGCCTGGTGGACGCTCTTGCCTTGGTCCCCTACTTCCCTCTCAAAAGGAGTTCCCACTCCAGCAATGTAACGCTTTCTATTTTCCGGGTGATCCAAGTCTTCCACAAAAATATCATGAAGCCGCGCGATATTGCTCTGCGACAAGCCAGGCCTATCCCGCTCCAAGTTATTGTTTGTTCCATCGAAGAAAAATCCCCACTTCAGATCAACAGAACACCCTGTGTCGTGACCACCGACATCACAGGCCAGCAACTCGGCCTGCTGATCAGCATTTAGCCGAAGGCCTGGAGGCCCTACCGTTTGACTCCTCATTAGTAGTGACCCTCTCTAGGCGGCTTCTTGCTTCGATACCAATCAATGCACTCTGGATCACGCTTACAAGTTTCGGCTGGCGTCAACAACCCATCTGGGAAATTAATATGCCCAGGATAGTAGCCGGATGCATAGACCTTCACCTTTCGGCCGGGAAAGAATGCTACCCACAAATAGCCGGAATGGATCATCGGATACGGAGGAACTTCGACATCCACTGCATAGAGAGCATCCTTGTCCCGACCATACAGTAAATCGTCGCTCCACTTTACCGTCACCTTCGTCCCAGGTCTCCATGGATAAGGCAGGGCAACACTTCCTGCAGAACCGTTGCCATTATTGTATGACTGGACTCCTCCACCCCAAGACCCATTCACATAGATCGATCCGATGGGCATGTCCGTATAGTTCAAACCCGACAGGCTGAGCCCAAGCTCTTCGGGTACGGTCTGCGCCACGTCAGTTTCGCGCGATTGGCACGCCGCAAGTGAACCGAAAAGACAGATAAAGAGAACAGCGAGTTTTCCCACCATTTTCTTTCCGAGTAAGAATCCAAAGAGCGACCCAGATCCACAATCCCACATAGAACCTCCAGTTAAACGAAGAGCGACGTCAGAACCCAAAATATTCCCAAACCGCCCCTCCAAACCCCACATTCAAACAGCCGTTACCCGCGGTACCAGCAGCGATTTCGAATGTAGCGCCCCCAAAATCGATCGATAAACTGCCGCAGACAAAATCAACGAATTGTCATCTAGCTTATCGACCACTAGTTGGACACTGGCATGGATCTGAGATGGGACCGGTGCCAACACACCAAATACGTCTGCACGCGAATGTAAATAGTTGATGATCATGTCTGGCACAGCTGCTACCTGAAGCCGGCGACATTGCTCCGCTGTCAGATCGTAAGGCCGCGTGCTTGTCGAAGATGGGATATGCCCCTGCCCGCCAATTCGCTCAAATTCCCCCTCCCGGCTCACGTACCACCAGCTCTCAACCCCTGCGAGAAACCGCTCTCTCTGCTCTTTTGAAAGCGCAGAGAGCCAAGTCGGCAAGCACCTCGTGTCCGCCAACCTCACAAGAAAGCCGCCCTCTTTCGCGCGCGCCTCCATTTGTGCTTGCAGATGCGCATAGGCCGCATCCAATCCTCCGTTGAATACCAGCAACGAGAGCATCGGACGGCCACTCGATAACGCACACAGTTCTACCAGCGCTTTCCGGCGCCGTTCGAGATCCAGCGGCAACTCCAACAATGAAGGAGATAGCTCCGCTGCAGGACCTTCACTGCCAAAGCGCTCGTACAAGCGACGTGTCAGGAAGCTTCCCTCCAACCGTTCCCGTTCACGAGCTCCACAGAACGCCAGATCGAGCAATGCGAATACCGCCCGATCCGGCGGAAGGAACGCCAGTGCGTCGTCCACAACAGACGGCAAGAACAGATCGATGTAGTGACGATTCATTCCGATGCTCCATCAGCCATTCTTGGCCGCCAAAACCTGCCCCTTCTTCATTGCCTGCAGCAAGCACTCCCAACAAATCGACTCGGGGAACGCAGGCAATGGATAGGCCTTCTGGGCAGGCCCCACAAATGACTTCTTGCTCGCATGCACAGTAATCGTGCCCGGACAATTGAACGTGATGTTCCCGCCCTCGATGGTCACGCTGGCGCCACCGGTCGTAGCGATGTGAATCGTCTTACCCGCGGCAAGCTCCACCACGCCCTGCGCGCTCGCAACGCCTAGTGCCTGCTTTGACTGCAGTCGCACTTCGTCGTTCTGGGCCTGCACATTCAACTCACCGGTACCGGCAACCACGCTCAATGCGTTGCCGTCGCCCGCGTCGCCCTCAACCGCACACGCCAACATGCCGATGGCTTGCCCAGCATGCAGACGCGCATTGCCCATCACCGCGGTATCGCTATCTCCGCCACTGGCCAGCAGCAGGCCTTCGCCTACCGACCAGTGCAATGCCTGCCCTGCGACGTGCACGATGCCTGCTGGCGCGGCAAAGCCCAGCAGCGGGTCGCCGCTGTGGGGGACGCGGTCATTCCCCGCTGTTGCCTTGCGCTGCCCAGCTTCGCCGCTTGCAGCATCGAAATCAGCGCCTGCGACCGTGGTCTGGGCGCTGGCCAGCATTGCAGCCAGCGGTGCCTGATCCGGCACGATGCTGGAGCTGTCCTTGCTGCGTACGCCTTCCTTCATTACCAACGTGCTGGTCAGGTGGGTGCGTGCGGCTTGGCTGAAGCGGGTGCTCAGGCTTTGCAGCTGATTGAGCAAGGCCGCTGGTTGCACCGCTTCGCCGGCGGGGCTGCTGATGCGATGCGCATAGGCGCTGAACCAGGCACCGGAGCATGCCCGTACTGCGCCCCACGCGTCGCTGCGCAGTTCAAAGCCGGTGCCGCGCAGGCTGCCAAGGAAGTTGTCGGCTTGGTGGCGCAGATGACCGAGGCTCAGCTGCGAGGTCTGTTGACTGCTGGCCAGCTGTGCGCGTAGTTGTTGGTCGCTGTCGTCGAACAGCAGGTGATTACTGCCTTCGCCACCTTCCCATTCGCGTGAGCGGATGCCCCAGACTGCGCCGGGATTGCGATGTGCTTCGTCTCCTGCGCCCGCTGCATGCCACGCTGGGGCGTGGCCGCCACTCAGGTTGCCTTGTGCGCTGATCGCGCCGTCGCGGGCCTGAGCGTAGGCGCTGCGGTCGTCACTGGCGCTGGCGCCGGCTGGTGTGGGTGCAATGCCGGCTTCGCCGCGGCCGTTGTAGAGCGCGCCCAGGACGATGGGCCGATCGATATCGCCATCCAAAAAGCCCACCAGCACTTCCTGGCCTATGCGCGGCAGGAACTGTGCGCCAACGCCGGGGCCGGCGTAACGCTGTGCGACGCGCAGCCAAGTGGTGTCGGCTTCGCCATTCTGGAAATGGAAGCAGACGCGGATGCGCCCCATGCTGTCGGCGTGGACGTCCTGGCCCTTGCCGCCGTGCGAGGCGACCACGCGTGCGGTCTGGTAGCCCGGGGCGGTCGGGCGCGGGTTGAGCCGCTGCCCGGTGCCATCCACCAATGCAGGCCGCCATGGCATTGCATGCTCGGTAGCCTTGAAGCGGTTGGCATAGCCCACTTTCTCGGCCTGTTGCCATAGCGCTGCGTCCGCTGTGCCGATGGGCGCTTTGCCCAGCGCGTCGTTCATTGCGTGGCGAACATCGGTGGGCAGGTTGTTGATGCCGGCGTGTTCCACTTCGGTCAGCAACAACTCTGGTGCTGCGGAGAACGGGGCCTGCAGTACCTGCAACCAGGTACCGGATTGGAAACCACGCACAGTGCCCTGGCCAAGCCAGGTGCGGCCGTGCACTTCATGCGACTGTGCTTGCAGCCTGGCGTACCACGCTGCCGCGGCGGCGTTGCTGAAAGCGTAGGCGCCGACCGGGTCGTAGCTCTCGCGCTGCGATTGCTCACCGCCGCCATCCATCGGCAATTGCGCGGTGATGCCACGCACGGAGCGGTAATCGTCGCTGAGCAGGCTGATGCGGGTACTGCCCAAGGCACGGCTTCTGCCCAGTGCCTGGATGCTGTCGCTGGATTCGGTGGCATCACTGCGATGGAAGCGCACGCCGATCTTGGCACTGGCTGCATCCTCGGGTAATGCCTGGCTGTCGGCGAAGATCTCCATGCAGTTGCCGCACGGTGCTTGCTCGTCCTGGTACAGCCGCCAGCCCAGGCCTTCTTCGGCCAGCAGCCGTTGCAGGAAGTCGAGGTCACTTTCACGGTACTGCACGCAATAGCTGCGCACGCGCGCACCAATGAACTCATCGCAGCCTTCGGCCCAGCACCAGTTGGCAAGATCCGGATAGTCCTGCAGCACGGCGTCCACAATCTGCCGCACATTGCTGTCCTGGAAAACCCGGCTATGGCGCGCGTGCTGCAACCACCAGGTCCAGGAACGGAGTGACAGGCGGTAGCGCACCAATCCGCCATCACTGCCCATGCGCTGCGCCGAGGCAATCAAACCGCTGCGCCGCAGTTCGCCACCATCCGCGGTGCGGATAAGCAACGCTGCCTGCTTGGCGAGCAATGCATCCAGGTCGATGTGTTGATCGGTGGAAAGTACGTCCACTTCGGTCGATGCATGTGCGGACAAGGCATCACGCCCCCACCAGCGCTCGACCACGTTGCTGCCAAGTTCAGCGCACTGCAATTGGTACTGACGCTGCGCATTGCACAGCACAGCGACCTGTGCCAGAAGGTTATTCAGCTTATCCATGCCTATTCCAGATGTGACGACCGTCTGCAATCTGCAGACACCAATCGGATTCCTTTCACGGAATCTACCAGAAGTCGTCGCAACAGGTTTTCACAACCCGGGCATTGCGCTTTGAACAAAGCGCATTAGACCGTGCGCAGCAACTGTCACCTTGCATACGCGAAAACTGTCTTGTTTCAGCGGTTACTGCTTGTGCTGCGTTGCCAGAAAGCTGATTCAACAGCCGCGTTGTTCGGCCTTGAAGCTATTGATAATTGAGATTCTTCTTGAATGTCCGAACATGCAATGGATTTTCCGGTAGGCCGGGAGCTTGGACAGCGCTACAGCGCAGGTAACGCAGTGCCAGCCCATTTGAGCGATGATCGGTCACCGCGTATCCGGATTCAGCAGTACCCAGCACTTCACCTACCCGCGTTGCCCTGCACTACCACCGAGCCAAGGACCCACCACATGCAGTGGATTGATGATCTTGAAGTGGAAGCCTGGAATACCGTGATTGAAGAACTTGTCTGGCACCTGCGCAACGGCCGCACGCCGATTGCGATCACCCGTCAGCTATTGCCTGATCGGGGAATTGAATTCCGCTTCAACGGCGTGGACCCTGCGTTTCTGCCGGTTCCGGACGAGGCCTTTGAAACGCACTGGAAGGACGCCATCACCATCATCGCGCGCTTCCCGCAGCTCAATGCGCTGCGTTTTCGTTGCAATGTTTGATCCGGAGTTTTGCATCGACACGGCAGATCAGTACGGCGGAGGCGCTGCGCTTACCCGGGCTACGGCTGCTAGCTGGGGATGCTTGGGTATTTGGTCTTTCTCAAGGAGCGCCCCTCCCGCACCCTCCCCTACGCCTTCGGTGCAAGGGCGGGTGCGGTGCAGCCCCCTCCCTTTCGCGTAGCGAAGGGGAGGGTTGGGGAGGGGTGCTTTTGCTCTTGGCGTTTGCTTCTCTCCATTTCGGCTAGAAACGGAGTTAGAACCTGCAAACAGGAAAGGCTTGAGCGTTGAGTTTCTTGCTAACAGCCCCCTCCCCGGCCCTCCCTTGCACCTTCGGTGCAAGGGAGGGAGCTCGTCACACAAGGTCTGGATGACGATCAATCAAGGCCTGCTTACGCCGCTCAAGGTCGGCGAGCTTGTCCTGCATGTCGTTGATCTCAACATCCAGGCCATCAACGCTGGCTTCGATATGGTCGTACTGCTCCTGCAGCAGCTCGCGCGCTTCGCGGCGGCTGCCCGCATTCGGCGTATCGCCGCGCATCGGCTTGTTGGCCGTCTCATGCATGAAGTACGCGGTTACCAGACCAATCAGCGCCACAACCATCAGGTAGTAGGCCGGCATCATCAGGTCGCCGGTGGTTTCCACCAGCCACGCGGCAAGCGTCGGAGTGACACCGGCAATGATCACCGAGATGTTGAACGCACTGGCCAGTGCGCTGTAGCGCACACGTGTTGGGAACATCGCCGGCAAGGTTGAAGCCATCACGCCGATCAGGCAGTTCAACAATACCGCCAGCAACAACAGACCAACGAATATCCAACCGGTATTGCCGCTGGTGATCAGATGGAACGCCGGGATCGCAGCAATCAGCAAACCAAGACTACCCGCGGCAATGAACGGACGCCGGCCGATGCGGTCGCTGGCCATACCGACAAACGGCTGCACGAACAGCATGCCCACCATCACCACGATGATGATCAACACACCATGATCTTCCGAGTAATGCAGGTTATGCGACAGGTAGGTTGGCATGTACGTCAGCAACATGTAGTAGGTGACGTTGGTGACCAGCACGATACCCACACAGACCAGCAGCGAACGCCAATACTTGGTCACGATCTCCTTGAAGGAGATCCGCGGCGCGCTGCCGACGGCGTCCTGATCCTCTTTCTCCATGCGCTCCAGCTGCTCGGTGAAAGCCGGCGTTTCCTCCGCTGCGTGGCGCAGGTACAGGCCAATCAAGCCCAGCGGTGCAGCGAGGAAGAACGGAATACGCCAGCCCCATTCAAGGAACTGCGCTTCGCCAACGATGCTGCTCAGCAATACCACCACGCCGGCACCGGAGACAAAACCAATGATCGAACCGAAATCCAACCAGCTGCTGAGGAAGCCACGTCGCCGGTCCGGTGCGAACTCGGCAACGAACACCGCAGCACCGGTGTACTCGCCACCAACGGAGAAACCCTGCGCCAACTTGCACAGCAGCAACAGGATCGGCGCGAGTATGCCGATGCTTTCATACGATGGAATCAAACCGATGCAGAAGGTACTGACTGCCATCAGGATGATGGTTGCCGACAGCACTTTCTGTCGGCCGAATTTGTCCCCCATGACCCCAAAAAACACGCCGCCCAGCGGACGCACCAGGAACGGCACCGAGAACGTTGCAAGCGCGGCGATGGTCTGCACGCTGGGCGACGCTTCCGGGAAAAACACCTTGCCCAAGGCATAGGCGACAAAGCCGTACACACCAAAGTCGAACCATTCCATCGCGTTACCCAACGCGGCGGCGGTGACTGCTTTTTTTACTTTTGCCTTATCGATGACGGTGATGTCTTCGATTTGCAGCGGCTCATTGCGGATAGTGGATTCACCTGTAGACATGACAGGACCAGTCCTCCCGTTACTGAGTTGATTGCGTGCTTGGCCTTGGCTTGCATGAGTTCGCGCAGGCCGTAATGCGCACGAAGGAATGCCCCGCGGCAAGGCCACGGGAACGGTCGGGGACAGAAAAAACCGGGATCATCCCGGTAAAGGCGCAGTGCCGGCTGTCCAAGCATCAACAGGCAGGGTGCCTGTGCGTAATCGCTGAATGATGCTGAGCCCGCGAATTCTACGCGAACAGCTGTTAAGGCTTGTTAAAGGCGCGTCTACTGCGTTTCCCGTGCAGACACGCAATACAGCATGCTTCAACGATGAATACGGCCGAACATGCGCGTTAGCAGCACGATAAGCCCTGTTGCCGCACAACCCACTGCGTAACAAATGATGTCGCCCCACGAAAACGTATTGCCTATCACCGTGTACATGACATCACCACGCACGTAGCCAAGCCGTTCAGCGACATGGAAATACTGTGCAAACTCGATGCCGCAAGCGAGCACGAACACAAACAGCAGAACCAGATAGTCATTGATGCGCAGCACGCTGCGGATCAGTGCGTAAAGCAGGATCACCACCAGTACATCACCGAGGTAAGCACGTATCCACGACACATGCGGCAGGCGTGTGGCGATGATCACTTCGACAACGAATACCAGAACCGCCAACAGCACATGCCAGCCACTGATTGCGAACAGGCGGTTTTGCTTCGCGGTGAGCGGCAGAGAATCAGCGCCAGTTTGCATTGGCACCCCAGAACTCAACAGCACGCGCGTAAGCGGTACGGTCAATCGGCACACCTGAGCCACCTTCTTCAACACCCAAAGCATTGCGCATCATGGTGATGGGCGCCATCGGAATCTCTTCAGCCGTTGCGGTATACAGACAACCGACCACGCCCCAGTCGGCTTCGATCGGCGAGCCTTCCTTCTCCAGCTGTTCGCGGCTGTAAAGGATGACTACCAGATACTCGGCCACCGCCGGCTCAACGCCTTCGAACCAGCGCACCAGCACCGGCAACTCCTCGCGGCTGCGTGCCTCGTAACCCGAACGCAGCATATGCCGGTTCTGCTCGGTGACCGGCACGGTCAGGCAACGGGTGCTGGTCCAGTTTTTGTAGACATGCAGTTTGCAGAACGGCGCATAGCCATCGAGCACCTTGTCGGCGCCATGCGCATTCAAGTATTGCTCGAATTCCTCGGCGCTGCAGTCCTGGATGGTATTGGCGCGCGGGGTTCGCGGGAACAGGCGGGTACGTGCAAACGGCGTCAAGTAGATGGACATCATCGCTTCCAACAAAGGATGGCGACATTGTCGACGATCAGCACCAAGACCGGAACCGCTGCACCTACGCCCATTGCTCGCAGTGCGCTCTCGTGATCCGGCTCAAGCCTGCGCTTGCGCCTCGTGCTCGGCCACATCCATCGACGGCGTACGCCAGCCGGAGTTGACGCCCCACAGATAGAACACGATGCCTATTGCTGCCACCAGCAGCAGATCCCAGCCGTAACTCAGGTAGCCGGCGCCGCCGAAAGCAGTGCTGCCCGCCCATGACACCAATGCAAGCAGCGGCAGATAGCAGATCAACCACAGTGCGCCTTTGAACTGGCGGGCAAAGTCATGCCAACCAATCTTGCGCTGGTAGTAGATGTATACCGGCAAGGCCACAACCATCAGCAGGATGATTTCGCCGGTCAGCGGCCAGCGCGCCCAGTACAGCAGCTCGGTGGCCATAACGAAGGCCACGCCCGCCAGTATCGGTAGCGCGACCACCCGCAATGGGCGATGCAGGTTCGGCGCAGTGCGGCGCAGTGACATCACGCTGATCGGCCCGGTCATGTAAGAGATGACGGTAGCCACCGAGATCACCGCCGCCAGCGTGCCCCAGCCGCGGAAGAAGAACAGGAACAGGAACGACACCATCAGATTCAACCACATCGCCGGGCGGGGCACGCCCCAGCGCGGGTGGATATTGCCCAGCACCTTGGGCGCGGTGCCATTCTGCTGCATGCCGTAGATCATGCGCGCAGTCGTGGCGGTATACGTCATGCCGGTGCCGCTGGGGCTGACGAAGGCATCCACATACAACAGCATCGCCAGCCAGTGCAGGTTGAGGATCAGGGCAAGCTGGGCGAAGGGCGAACGGAAATCGATGCCATGCCAGCCGTGCTCGGCCAGCATTTGGCTCGGTACCGCACCGATATATGCCACCTGCAGCAGCACATAGATCACTGCTGCCAGCAGGATAGAGCCGACCACCGCGAACGGAATACTGCGACCGGGGTTGCGCGCTTCACCGGCCAGATTCACCGGGCTCTGGAAACCGTTGAAGCTGAAAACAATGCCGGCAGTTGCGATGGCGGTGAGGATGGCGGAGAAATCCAGGATCGGCGTACCTGGCCCTTTCAATCCAATTGAGAAGTTTTCGCTGTGAAAGCCACTTGCTATCAAGGCAACGCCCGTCAAGGTCGGTACGATCAATTTGAAGATGGTGATGGCGCTGTTGGAGTGCGCGAACAGCTTCACGCTCCAGAAGTTGATCAGGAAGTAGACGACCACCAGCACCGCTGCGATCAGCAGGCCGGCATGACTGAGTTCACCCATTCCGCCCGGCTGCTGCACGTACATGTCCTGCGCCCACTGCCATGGCCACGATGCCATGTACTGCACAGACGCTTCCGCCTCGACCGGGATCACCGAGACGATGGCGATCCAGTTCGCCCAAGCGGCAATGAAGCCGACCAGCGAACCGTGCGAATAATGGCTATAGCGCACCATACCGCCGGATTCGGGGAACATCGCACCGAGTTCGGCGTAGGTAAGGGCGATGGTGAGGATGATGGCCGCTCCCAGCACCCAGGCCCATATCGCGCCGGGCCCAGCCAGACCAGCGGCCCGCCAGGCTCCGAACAGCCAGCCTGAGCCGATGATCGAGCCCAGGCCGGTGAGCATCAGGGCAATGGGGCCGACGTCGCGGCGGATGGCGCTGGATGCGGTCATGGTGGCTTTCCAATTGGGGCGGCGCCGGGGCAGCGTTGGCGACCGATCATCGCAAACCCGACGTTAAGCCGAGCGTCGTTTGGGGCACCGAGGTGTTGTTGCCAGAACTGGCACAGCCAACGGATTGCTGTAGTTCGATGACATGCCCAAAGCGGCAAAGCCCGCTGCCGCGATCTACCCCCTCCTTTGCGCCGAAGGCGCGGGGGAGGGTTGGGAAGGGATGCTCTAAGCAGCCTGCTCAACCTTCAAGCAGTTCCGGCTTGCTGCTTCTGATTCTGCGTTCGAGCGAAGTGGGTCAAAAGCCAAGGGCAATAGCCAACAGCAAAAGCACCCCTCCCTACCCTCCCCTTGCCTGTGGCAAAGGGAGGGAGCACAAGTTGCCCGCTTTCCCAAGTCTCGGCTGAAACAATTGCACATCCATCTTGATGGAGAGATATAATCGCTCGCATCCCGTCAGACCCGACCGCTTCCGATGACCGCGCTCAGCTTCGAGTTCTACCCGCCCAAGACCGACGACCAGCGCGCCCAGCTGGACCGCACCGCCGCCAAGCTCAAGACCCACGCGCCGGAATACGTCTCGTGTACCTTCGGCGCCGGCGGCTCGACACTGAGCTATACCTCCGAGACCGTGCGTCACCTCAACCAGCATCATGGCCTGCAGGCGGCACCACACCTGTCCTGCGTCGGCGGCACCCGCGAGGAAATCCGCGAACTGCTCAAGCTCTACCGCGCCATCGGGGTGAAACGCATCGTCGCCCTACGCGGTGACCTGCCCTCGGGTATGGGCTTCCCCGGTGACCTGCGCTACGCCTCCGAGCTGATTGCCTTCATCCGTGCCGAGCACGGCGATGCCTTCCGCATCGAAGTCGGCGCCTATCCGGAAACCCATCCGCAAGCCAGCGATGCATTGACCGATCTGCGCCATTTCAAGACCAAGATCGACGCAGGTGCCGATGCCGCCATCACCCAGTACTTCTACAACGCCGACGCCTATTTCCACTTTGTCGATTCAGCGCGCAAGCTGGGCGTGGACGTGCCGATCATTCCCGGCGTCATGCCGATCTCAAACTTCAGCCAGCTGCGCCGTTTCTCCGAACAATGCGGCGCGGAGATTCCGCGCTGGATCAGCAAGCGCATGCAGGCCTATGGCGATGATGCGGAGTCGGTACGCAGCTTCGGCGCCGACGTGGTTGCCGGGCTGTGTGAGCGCCTGATCGCTGGCGGCGCGCCGTCGCTGCATTTCTACACGCTCAACCTGGCCAAGCCGACCAATGCTGTCCTGGAGCGCATCGGCAAAAGCTGAGCGTTCATCACTTCCTGCGCGCAGGGCCAACCGCTACCCTTGGCCGATGCGCCTGCAGTTACTCCTGTTGCTCACCTGCTCCGCCTTGGCGGCATTCAATGCGCATGCGCAGAAGATCAACCGCTGTACCAACGCGCAGGGCCAGACCGTCTATGGCGACAAGCCCTGCGAAGCAATGGGTGCCCGCGCACGCCTGCTACCCGACGCGCGTGCAGTTGGCGGCAGTGGTTTGTACCGCGACAGCTGCGCGCGCCGGCTCAGTGAACTGGTCGCGCAGATCCAATCGGCTGCTGATGCGCGCGACCCCAATCGTCTGTCGGGCATCTATCTGTGGACCGGGCTTTCCAATGCCGCCGCGACCCGGGTCATGGACAGGCTGGATGAGATCGTGCAACGGCCGCTGATCGACATCGCGCCGGTGTTTCCGGAGGAGCCAGCCTATGTCCCCGCGCCGCCCGAGCCATTCACCTATACCGACGGTACCCCGGTCGATCCTGCCCAGGCGGCCGGCAGCAGTGGCTATCCGGATGTGCAGGCGATCAGCAACACCAGTAGCGGCCCACGACGTCCAATTGCTTTGCGTCTGGAGCAGACCCTGCCACGCAGCGCCACGCCGACGCGGACCATCCTGCATCTGCGCCGCCAATACAATTGTTTCTGGATCACCCTGTAAGCGCGCAGCTCGACGCCGTCAGCTGCTCAGGCCTGCGGCCACAACGCACGAATCGCGGCGACACCCAAGGCGCCATGCCGACGCGCGGTTTCAACATCACCAGCACCCATGCCGCCAATCGCATAGATCGGCAGCGAGACCCGCTCACGCAGCTCCACAAAGGCATCCCAGCCCAGGCTGACGGCCTCCGGATGGGTAGCGGTGGCCTGCACGGGGCCCAGCACCGCGAAATCGCAGCCCAGCTGCTGTGCCACCTGCAACTGCGCAAGATCGTGGCAGGATGCAGCCACCAGCATTGAGTCGGGCAGAGGCCGTGCCTGAAGCTGCAACAACTGCTCGCTGCCCAGATGCACGCCGACACCCAGCGCGCTGGCCAAGGCGATATCGCGATTGATCAGCACTTCAACCTGCTTGCCGAAGCGCTCGACCACGGTTCTGGCCAAGGCTTCGCGATTCGCCGCCAAAGGGGTGCGCAGCTGGATGCGGCGGATGCCACCGGCGATGGCGGCCTCGATCGACGCCAGCCACGCGTCCTCGCCGTCGGTCGGCTCGGGCGTTACCAGGTAGTAGCAGGGCTGGCGCAGCGCCGCCACCACCGGTAGATCGGCCGGCGGCATCGAATAGCGCGACAGCTTGTCCGGGGTAACCCAGGTGATGGCCTGACCTTCGCGGCCGCGTGCAGTGCCCTTCCAGTGGCTCACGCGGCGCACTTCCAGGCGCAGGCGCTTGTCTGGGTAGATTTGCGGCACGTCCATCACCCACTCGCCGATCTCGGCCTCGATGCCCAGTTCCTCGCGCAGTTCGCGAACCAGTGCCTGCTCCGAGGTCTCGCCCGGCTCACGCTTGCCGCCGGGGAATTCCCAGAGGCCGGCCATGTCGCTGTCGCCGGTGCGCCGGTTGAGCAGGATGCGGCCACGCGCGTCGGTGATGACGGCGGCCACAACGTGGATCGAGCGTGAAGGAGATGTCATGGACTGAGCATGCCGAAAACAGGGCTGTTGGTGCAATCGTTCGGCTGCGCTGCAGCCATACCGGAACGGCGCCATTTTGTAGGAGCGGCGTCAGCCGCGAAGCAGATGCACCATCAGAGTGCAGAGA